>CANJJY010000120.1 GCA_947474445.1 Oligoflexaceae bacterium | reverse complement strand
TTCTCGATCGAGGAGGGGCCTGTTCTGACGGAAGCGAGGCGCAATCACGCCTAAAAGTAGCGGCTACAACTTTTGGGTTAGGCAAGAAGACCGATAATGGCTGGAGTTTTTTGCTCGAAACCATGCACGAGCGCTATGATCGGCTCTACGAGCTTTATCATTTTGCTCCCGGAATCGATCAGCGCCAACGCGGCCTTAACCTCATTCAATTGCGTCTGAGTGCTAGGCTCTGAGCGACTTCTGTTTGTCAAAGTCACCCACCTTTTGCTTGGGTGACTCTGTTAGGTATGGTATAAGTGGCCCCCTGGCCTGCATATAAAGGAGAGGACATGAAAATAGGACGCACCCTACTGGTTTTATCTACGTTAAGCTTTGGGCTATTGCTCACGGCCTGCAAATCCTGCGTTGAGCAGCATAACCCTCGCCCGATTCAGACGCTGCAAAATCAGGAAGCCGCACGAGCCAATGCCCCCCAAGAAAAGCTCAACGCCGATGGAACTGCTCCAGCGGCCGCTCCTACGGATGCAGGCGCTGCTCCCGCTGTAGCTGGCGGCGCGAAATCACCTGGCGTGGAAAAATTCGAACAGTTCTGTGCCGCTTGTCACGGAGTTGATGGTCAGGCGAATGGCCCGAGTGCCCAAGCTATGAACCCGAAACCGCGCAATTTTACAGACGCTCGTTGGCAAGAATCGGTAGACGACGCTCATATTGCCAAGGTTATCAAAGAAGGCGGTGCATCGGTTGGCCTTAGCGCTACGATGGCTCCTTGGGGTTCGGTCGTGAGCGATTCTGAAGTGAAAGAGATCATCGCTCACATTCGCTCGCTCAAGAAATAGCGACCCATAAAGAGAGAGAGCGCGAAATTTGGCGCTCTCTGCAATAAAGAATCTTCAAAGGGCTTCCCACGTGGGCAAGCCCTTTATTGTTGAATTACTTTCAATTTTCCTCGATCAACGCAGCACTCGTCCACTGACGCATGGCCGGCAAGTGAGCCATCGCTTGGATGTAAAGTTCGAGCTCAGGAGCATAAGGCACTGAATAGGTCAGAAACCGTGTGACGACTGGAGCGAACATAGCGTCTGCAATCGTGAAAGACCCAAATAGAAAAGGACCGCCCGACAAGGCAAGACACTCTCTCCAGATCGCTTGAAGGCGATTTAACTCTGATTGAGTGTCGGCGTTCAATTCAGGCAGCGGGACTTTCTTCTTCAAATTCATCGATAGCTGCTGGCGCACATGGGCAAATCCTGAATGCATTTCCGCACTCACAGCCCGAGCTCGAGCTCGCATGGCAACATTCTCGGGCCAGAGTTGGGCCGAAGGAAATTTCTCAGCAAGATATTCACAGATCGCCAATGAATCCCAGATCACCAGCGAGTCATCGATCAAAACGGGAACGCGACCGGCCGAAGAATACTGCAGGATCTTTTGACGTGTCTGCGGCTTGTTGAGCGGAATTAAAATCTCTTCAAAAGCAACGCCAATGTGTTTAAGAGCCAGCCAGGGCCTCAGTGACCAGGAAGAAATATGCTTCGTGCCAATGATTAGTTTGAGACTCATCGCTTTAGCGAACCTCTTCTTCGATAAAAGCGCGGTGTAGGATGCGCGCTGCCTTATCACCGTCGCGCTCAGCCACTACGCAAGAAATCTTAATCTCCGAGGTCGAAATCATATGAATGGCCACGCCTTCATTTTCAAGTACGGAAAAGACTCGGCTTGCGACTCCAGGATGACTTTGCATACCGAGACCAACCACGGAAACTTTAGCTAAACCTTCCGCTGCTTCGCAGCTGATATTGCCACCTTGATCGCGACACCAGCTTTCCAATAGTGCTCTGGTCCGGACAAGGTCGGCGCTTCCGATGGTAAATCCGATGCGCATGCTATCGCTATTTTCCTGCTTGTTATGGACGATGATATCAACATTGACGCCGCTGGCGGCGATCGTATCGAAAACAGCCGCAATCATTCCACCCCGGGCTGGCAGCTGTGTCACGCTCAAGCGAACGACGTTACGATCCAAAGTCACACCCGAAACAACGGGCGCTTCGAGTTTGCGCTGGGTGCTTAGATTCATGATGATAGTCCTTTGATGATCGTTAGGTGTAAACGTATTGCGGACGATAATAGGCATGTGAAATTTAGCACCGAGCTCCACACATCGGGTATGGAGGACTTTGCTACCGAGCGAAGCCATCTCTAAAGCTACTTCAAAATCCATTTCTTCGACCAGGCGCGCATCGGGAACCACCCGAGGATCGGCCGTATAGAAACCATCCACGTCGGTGTTAATTTCACAGACAGCCGCATTGAGAGCGACAGCTAGGGCTACGGCGCTGGTATCGCTCCCGCCCCGGCCTAAGGTCGTTATTTCAAGATTTTCCGTAACGCCCTGAAAGCCCGCAACTACCGGCACAATTCCATCGGCCCAACATTGATAGAGTCTCTGGCAGTCGATCTCACGGATCCGCGCTTTTGAATGAAGGCTGTCCGTAAAAATGCCGAGTTGATAGGCCAAGAGACCGAGCGAGGGGAGACCTTCTTTTTCTAAGGCGGCGGCCATCAGGGCCACTGCTACCTGCTCCCCTGCGGAAACAGCCATATCGTAGTTCCGCAAGGAACTGTGAGGATTGATGCCTGAAACGAGTTCTACGAGACGATTCGTCTCACCTGACATAGCACTCACGACTAGAGCTATTTGACGCTGACCCTGCCTGTATTGCTCAGCCACTCGCTTGGCGACGTTCTGGATGCGTTCCAAGGTGCCGACAGACGTGCCTCCGTATTTTTGCACGATAGGACGATCCAAAACCAAATCCTGCATAAATGACCTTTCCTTCGAACCCGCCTGAGAGCCGCCGCGGTTATAAGTGTGAGCCTATGTTTTTTGATTTATCGCGAGCAAACGCGAAAGAGTTTTCGATTTCTAATAGAGGCATGTATATACTAGATCATTTAGGCTTGCAACGGACCAATCGAAGGCGAGTCAACGGCTATGTAGGAAAGGTTGAAGGCGCATGATACTGGTGACGGGCGGAGCGGGATTCATAGGAAGCGCATTGGTCTGGGGCCTCAATCAAAGAGGCTACCGAGACATCGTCGTCGTCGATCATCTCGGACTTGGAGCCAAGTGGCAGAATCTAAGCAAAAGAGAGCTGGATTATGTCGTGCCGAAAGATCAATTTTTTAGTTGGTTAGAGACCGAAGGCCATCGCCAATCTATCGAAGCCGTGTTTCATCTCGGCGCCTGCTCGAGTACGACGGAGCGTGATGGCGATTATTTGATGCAGAATAATGTCCTTTTCAGCAAGCGACTCTGGGACTTTTGTAGTGATCGCGCCATCCCATTTCTCTATGCTTCATCGGCAGCGACATATGGTGCCGAAGAACACAATTTCAGCGATGCTGCCGAACGCACGGCTGACCTGCGACCGATCAACAAATACGGCTGGAGCAAGCAACTTTTTGACGGCTGGGCCTTGCGTCAGGGAGGAGTAAAAGCGCCTCCCTCATGGTTCGGTTTTAAATTTTTCAATGTGTACGGTCCGAATGAATATCATAAAGGTTCACAAGCGAGCGTCGTTTATCACGCCTACCCTCAGGTGCAAGAACGGGGAAAACTGAAGCTCTTCAAGTCTTATCGCCCTGACATTGCTCACGGTGAGCAGCGCCGTGATTTCGTCTATGTGAAGGACGTGATCAAAGTACTCTTGCATTTTTGGGAGAAATCCTCGCAGATTCCTTCGGGAGTTTATAATCTGGGGACGGGCGAACCACGCAAGTTTATCGATTTAGGCCAGGCTGTATTTGACTCTTTAGGAAAGTCTTCAAACTTTGATTGGATCGAGATGCCTGAGAGTCTTAAAGCCCAATATCAGTATTATACAGCTGCTGATTTGACGAGGCTTCGCCTCAATGCTGCGTACCATGACCCTTTTATGAGTCTTGAGGCTGGGGTCGAGGATTACGTCCAAAATTATTTGTTGCAGGCAGACCCCTACCTGTAGAGGGCTCGGGAATACCGGCCCCCAGGCGCTGCTGATGGCCCGGCAAGGACTTCACGGCGACCGACCAGGTTCTTATGAAGGTGGTGATCCTCATTTTTGAGACGCCGCCAATTAAATTTCTAACTCTGGCGCGACAAGCGCTTCGGTAGCTTTTATGATAAAGAGGACAACTTCAGATTGTCTATGGCAGGATAGCCATCCAGAATAAGGGCTTTAGCTTTGAACTATCGGGAATTGAACAGAGCTTTTTTCGCATAAGGGTGGTTTTCCAGAAAAATCGTTCGGGCACAGCCGAAATTACATAAAATTATTCACTGACTTTTTTTGTCCCCTATCAGAGGAGTTTGCCATGGATACTCAGACCCAGATACGAGAAAGCGTGCGTTGGTTGCGAGGCCTTGAAGAAGGTAATTTGCCCGCCCAGGACCTGTTCAATATCGCAGACAATCTGGACCCAGTGGCGATCAGCCTAATGATTCGCTACATTCGCAAAAAATATCCCAGCACCAAACCCGAAGCGGGCGCAGTGATCGGCCGATTAGTCGAACTGGGCAGTACCTACCCGCAGATCATTAATCGGGCTCGTGATGCCGAACATGATCCCATCAGCGAATGGTTCATGGATACCTATTCATTTGGTGAGTTCTATCAAAATCCCGAAGAAATGGTGCAGCTCATCATCGACAAACTTGAAGGATAACAGCGCTTCGGAGCCGGGCTGCGCGCGCTAACTTGAAGCAGCTCCTGCTACCGCTTTCGCATCACCTTCCACTTGCTTAAAGGCCTTTTGCAAGTGCAAAGGTAACTCCTTCCGCATATCGACACCGACCACGGTGGACACCCCGCCCTCCTGCATCGTCACTCCGTAAAGCTGATCGAGCACTTCCATCGTTCTCCGGTTGTGAGTAATCACAATAAATTGAAAGCGATGTGCCAAAGCTTCAAGGACCTTGTTATAGCGACCAACGTTCGCTTCATCCAAAGGCGCATCGACTTCGTCTAGAAAGCAAAATGGGGTTGGCTTAGTCTTAAGCAAGGCAAATATCAGGGATATCGCGGTAAGTGCCTTCTCTCCACCGGAATAGAGATTCATACTCCGTGGCTTCTTGCCTGGCATACGCACCATGATCTCTACACCAGCCGACAGAGCATCGTCGCTGGTCAACTCGAGCCGCGCCTCACCGCTCGGGAATAGGATAGGAAACAGCTCACTGAAATTAGTGTTGACGACTTCAAAAGTTGATAAAAACTTTTCTTTAGAGGTTTCTTCAATTTCATCGATAGCTTCCTCAAGCAGCAGAATACTGCCGAGAACTTCGTCTTTCTGTGCATCGATAAATTCATGACGCTTCGAGATGCGCTCGTATTCCTCGATCGCCACCATATTGATGGCACCCATGCCTTCGAGCTGGACCCTTAATTTCTGGATTTCACGACTTTGCTTGTCCGCATCGAAACTCATGTCGTAGGTAAACTCATATTGCATGAGATCGATCTGATATTTCTCGCGTGCTTGATCGAGCAGCCCTCGGGAGACTTGCTTGAGGCGTTCAAGCTCCACGCTTTTCTTGGATTTTGCTCGCTGAACTTCCATCTGTTGCTCGCGCGTTTCACGCAATCGCGATTCGGTAACCCTTAACTCTTCCAGGATCCCTGCGCTTTGTTCGCGCCTCTCCGCTAACTGAGCTTCGAGCTCTTCGCGACGACGAATATAGGCTTCAATCTCCTGTGTAGATTGAGCCTGAGCGACTTCGGCCTGACTGACTTCTGCATCGATTCGGGCTTTTTCCTCATAACGCTTCGATGCTTGGCCTTGCAACTTCGCCAGCTGAATCTTTAATTGCTCGAGACTCTCTCGAACTCCACCGCTGCGCGCTTCGAGCTTTGCCAGTTCTAACTGCCTCTGTTGATGCACGCGCATCACTTCATCTCGTTTTTCGCCTAGGCTGGAGAATTCATCTTGCAATGAATCAAGATCGCTTTGTTGAATCTCTTTTTCCTGACCCAAGGATAATCGGGTCTCGCCCAACTGCTCGAGTTCTCGCCAAAGGTCTTTTTCCCTTTGATCAAATTCAGCTAAACGCTGAGCGTTTTGCTCGAGGAGTTCTTTGACATGACTCTGTTGATTCAAGAGCTGCTGCATCGTCGACATGGCAGAAAGCGCTTCTTGATTCTGACCGCTAAGACGGTCACTGAGTTCCTTCAAACGTAACTTATCTTCAATCTGCTTTTGAGCCAAAAGATCGGCCTGATTTTGAACTGCTGCCAGGGCCGCTTCGCTTTCCTTAAGCAATTCGGCAAGCTGTACCATATCTGACTTGCGACTGAGACTTCCCTTCGTCGCCGTCCCACTCACCAGCAGCTCGTCTCGGGACGTTGCAATGACGCCTTGCCCAGTAAAGAGCACGAGGCCCCGCGGTAGTGCCTGTAATTCGTCTTCGCTCAGAAGATCCTTAGGGAGATAGTAAAGGCGCCTGAGAAAGGGTTTCAACCAGGTCTCGGCAGCAGTCTGCAGGTTGAGGAAGTTGAGACAGGGCAGAGCATCAAATCGCTGCGCCCAGGCTTCGATCGCGGCCAACTCCCCCGCATCCCAAAGAGAGACGACACTGAGAGGCAAGCTTGAAAGTTGTTCTTGATGGGCAAGCCGCACAATTTCGTTGAGCTCGTGAGTCCCCTTCAATAAAAGTCGTTCTGACCATTTCTCTAAGGCATGGACAGCGCGACTCGACCATTCACTGATGCCTTCTTTCAGGGTAATGAAATCGGTCAAGCTGCCGAGCATAAGCTCTTGGCTGCTCGGATGTTGGGATAGAAGCTGGTTCATGCTAGACCGCAAATCTCCGCTGCTTGCCTCTATTTCTTCCAAAGAGGTCAACCGCGCCCGCGCATGCATATACGCATCTTTATGCAAATCTCGCTGCTTTTGCTGCTCGCGAATCAAGTCTTCCCGCTGATGAAGATCGCCCTCGATCTGTTGTTTGAGCAAAAGCTCTTGGTCGAGCCCCGATTGTTTATCGCTCAGGACACTTCTAGCCTCGTCGATCTTTGATTCAAAGCTCTTGACGTTTTGTTCAAGGCTCACTTGTCTCTGCTGGTGATTTTGAGCTTCAACGAGAAGTCTTTTCCGATCGCGCTCGATGCTTTCGCAGCGGAGGCGATTGCTTTCAAGCAGCATCTCGAGATTGCGAACTTCTTCCTGCAGCTCCTGACTACGATTTTCAAAAACTTGCGCCGATTCTTCGACTTGATCGACCTCATCTTGAAAGGATGCTAGGAGTTCTTGAAGATGTTCGACATCGGCATGCATCTTACTGTAGTCGACCGTCTTTTGATTCACCTGCACTTCGAGCTGGCTTAGACTCTCCTGATCGTCTTTGATGGTTGACTCGAGATCCTGTCGCCTCCGCTGGCCCTGATCGAGAGTTTTGAGCGCAGCAGTGATGGCCCCCTCCGCCCGAACAATTTGCTCCCTGAGGTGAGAGATCTCTTCACGCAGCTGATCTAGTTCTGGGTCAGATTCAGACAGCTGACTTTGCAACTCTTCGACTCTAGCTTCATAGCTCGAAAGTTCAGCTATCCAGCGAACTTCACTGTCGGAATCGGTTTCAAGTTGATGGGATACTTCAAGCAATTTCGTAGAGAAATGCTGAAAATTATGTGCGAAAAGCTTGAGCTCTTGCTCCTTTAGATTCTGACTGACTTGTCGCCAGGCTTCGACTTTGTCGACCTGCTCTTTGAGCTTTTCGAGCTGCTGGCTTAATTCCGTAAGGATGTCATCGATGCGCTTGAGGTTGTCGCGCGTCGCTTCTAATTTCTTTTGAGCAGCCTGTCTCCTGGCTTTGAAGATAAGTGTCCCGGCGGCTTCCTCGAGGATCTCGCGAACGTCTTCGGGTTTAGCGTTAAGAATGCGGTCGACTTGCCCTTGTTGAATCATCGAGTAGCTACGACCACCGAGACCGCTGCTGGCGAAAAAGCCAACGACATCTTTCAAGCGACAGGGTTTCTTATTGATGAAATATTCTCGTTCGCCATCGACATAAAGTCGACGCGTGACGGCAATTTCGATTTCATGACGATATTCAGGAGGACAAAAGCTACTGGACTGGCGGTTGTCAAACACCAAAGTGACTTCGGCCATTCCGAGCGCTTTCCGCTTGTCGGAACCTGCAAAGATGATGTCGGTTGCGATCTCACCCCTGAGGTGCTTGGCGTTTTGCTCCCCCATGACCCAGCGCACCGCATCGATGACGTTGGACTTGCCTGAGCCATTAGGACCGACAATGCCCGTGATGCCTTCATCGAAATTGAGCGTCACTTTATCAGCGAAGGATTTAAATCCCGACACGATGAGTTTCTTTAAAAGCATGCCTAATCCTTTTGGCTGACAAATGCGCCTCGATCGGCGACCGATTCATCGGGAAAGACAGGCCCTGGGTAAAAGACCTGTTATTCGATCCGTGTCGGAATTTGATCCTTTATACTAATACGGGGATGGGCATCGAACAAGAACAGTGCGTCGCCATAAAAAGAAGCGGTGAGCACTTTGCCGGAAGGGGAGGCCGCAATTTGAAAATAGGAGTCTTGATAGGCCGTGGAATCGGCGCTTTCGGGCCGATCCAAAGCGTGCGATTCGGAGAGTAACTTGCGTGTGATGCCATAAAACGTGGCGCCACTGAAGTTGATCACATCGCGAAAGTGATTGATGATCACCATAGGCTCGCCATCGAGGTCGAGCAGTTCAAAATCACCGGGATAACGTCCATTGGTATCCCGATCAGGTTCGTAGCCGTAGATGCGTTCGACCGAGAAGATTTGTTCAAAAGGTACTTTTTCCTCGAGAATCCGGTTCAAAACACTCTCATCGATACGTAATTTCAGAATACTATTGCCGGCTGATCCAGGGGTTTTGCCGCGCTGAGAGAGATAGAACGTGTCAGCGCGCCCTTCAAAATCAGGCTTAGCATCGTAGAAATTAGTACGGTAGGACCGTGAATAAAGTTCGGCCGTCCCCTCGCTGGAATTGGGCTGGCCATTGAGCTCACGCAACACGTAGCTCACGTAGTTGAGCTCTTGGTTGGCCAAGGTGGGATCTGTGTATGTTCCCCCGAGAGCAATATTTCGAAAATGTACGAAGCTGCTGTCACCGGCCGCTTGCGCCGCCGCGGATGCCGCTTCTTCGTCACTTAGATTGTAGACAAACATTTGAAAGGGAAGGGTTTGGCTGGCCCGCCTGCGATTAGCGGCCGTGCTCTCAAAAACGTCTGGCACCGTATTAGGTTTGTCCAAGAGCTTTTCGCTCGCTTTCTCAAAGCTCAGCTTATCCACTAAGGCCAGATCTCCTTGCCTTGGATCGCCGCTGTCAGAAGGAAAGCCTAAGAGCCAGGTTTTCGTCGATTCGTAGAAATAGAGGGCTCGATGCTCGAAGCCATAGTTTCTAACGAGATCCAGGCTTGCTCCGGCGGGCGTGCTATTCGACCAGGTGCCGAGATAGATCTGCCCGGTCGCGCAACTAACGGCAAGGTAGGGGCGTGTCGGAGCTATGATGGCATTGACGGGCGCGCACTGCAGTTCCCACGTGACGAGTAGAGCCGGCTGGGCCTCATTTGCCAGGCTCCACAGTTCAGCATACCCTTCGCTGGTCTTTTCGGGGTGATCGTAGGTGATCAGCAACAAATTCTGAGCCACGTGCATGGTCTGTCCCAAGCGGCGGGTGGGAATCGTTGCGATTTTATAAGTCGAGCCATCGGCTGGTTCCGAATCGATGACCTGGAGAGAACCCTCGTTAAAGCGACGTTGATAATCGGAATTCAGGGCGTAAAATAACTTGCCGTTCGGAGCCGTTGCAACGTCGATAGGGCCCGAAACCTTATCGCCTAAACTCGGCAGCTTTTCTTTGCTTTTACAGCTTCCGCTCAGCAAGACAAAGGCAAAGCCCAGTGACCCAATGATGGTCCAGGTCAAACTCTGTCTACTCTTCATGGTACCCAATCTCCTCAGCGATAAACCCATTGCGGAATGCTGTGTATGTCAGACACTGACTTCTTGCCGGGCTGGTAATTTCTCCTTGTGACCGAGTCACGAGCTTAGTTATAACCACTGCGAGGCGAGGCGTCCAACCGAAGATCAACTCTTGCCTCCCCCGCTGAGTTCATAAAAACGCCGAGAAAGGTACGCCGCATGGCTTCCGTCAATAAGGTTATTATCATCGGAAATTTAGGTCAGGATCCCGAACTCCGCTACACGCCGACGGGTACGCCTGTTTGTACGCTCAATGTAGCCACCACCGATGTCCGCACAGACAATGGCAACCGTCAGGAAAAGACGGAGTGGCATCGGATCGTGGTGTGGAGCAAGCAGGCTGAAAACTGTGCCAAATACCTTTCTAAAGGTCGGACGGTGTTTGTGGAAGGACGCCTGCAAACGCGTTCGTGGGATGATCAGCAGTCAGGTCAGAAGCGTTATGCAACTGAGATCGTCGCGCAGAATGTGCAATTTATTGGTGGTGGCGCAGGAGCGGGCGCATCACGCGGCGCACCGAGCGATCACGCCGCGCAGCAGCTCTCAAGCTTTACCCCACCCCCTGCAGAGCCGCCGTCGGATAGCATGTTCGGTGGATCCCACGGATCGAGCCTGGACGACATACCTTTTTGATGTACTAAAGCTCTCTTCGCCTTGCCACTGAAAAGCAAAAGGCAGCCTTCTTTGAAGAAAAGGCTGCCGACCAAGAGAACACACTTTTATCTACGATAGTGGTCGCCCGACACCGTTCGGTCGTTCAACGACCAAAGGAACTCGGTCCGTAATTAATCGTGAAATCACCCC
>CANJJY010000119.1 GCA_947474445.1 Oligoflexaceae bacterium | reverse complement strand
GATTGTTCGGGTACGACTGATCTGACACCAAGCGTATCCACCGAGGCTGGCCAATCGTGCAATGAAGAATGGGATGAATTGGGATCGGAAGATTGCTTCGAAGGCGTGTTTGAACAAGGAGAAGCTGTGACAATCGATGAATCAAAGCAAGTGGATCCCGAAGATTTTGAAAGCTTTTCAGAGGCCGATGTTGCCGCTGAACTGAGAAAATAATCGAGAGCTAGGAGCTACAGAATTACGCTGTAGCTTCGCCCATCGATTGGAAAGAAGCCGCATCTTGCTTAAGGTGCGGCTTTCTTTTTAAACGCAGGGAGAAGCATTCCAGGCCTTGCCTACGGCGTCGGCCACATACCCGTGCTTTGGCGTGGCCGTAGACTTAGCCATTGTGCGTGATCGTGATCATGCGCAAAAGACCTTTCCCTCTTCGTCTTACGAAGACCACGAGAAGGCTTTAAGGCAAGGGCAGCAGGCTAGGATCAGGATCACGTACAATGGCTAAGGCAAGGTCTATGGCAAAGGCTACGGTCTATTGACTGATGGCCGACGCCAAAGGCAAGGCCGCATTCCATCACGGCGAGGGCCATCGCCCCAGAGCCCGGATCTAATGCTTATCCCCCAGAACGAAAGCCCCCATCGTCTCCAGCAACATTTCGCGAGGAAAGGGATTGACCTCTCCGCCTTTCGATTTGATCGCCACGGGGAAAGCCAAACCCCAATGATGCGTGCCGACCACTCCCATATGATAGAAGTTCAAGGGCGGCTGCTGCGGATTAAAGAGAGGCATCAGACGCGGCCAAAAGCGGACCTGAGATTCTATGACTTGACTATCATTCTGCGATACTCCACTCAGCTCATAGAGAGCGTAGGCGCTCTTTCGCAGTGTTGCCGCATAATCGAGAGTCTTTGAGCCGTAGTAAGGGCTGCTGAGTAGGACAGATTGAACGCCGTTGACCGTCACTTCAGGCATGCTGCCGGCGAGGGCGTAGACTTCTAACTGCGGGGGCAAAATATGTGCGGCCCACCACGCGCTACGCGCACCTGTTCGCAGTTGTTCAGCTCCTTCCAGCATCTTGGATAGGAGCATCTGGGCTCGTTTGATGTTGTTCAGTCGATTGAGGACTGTGGTGGACGGTGCAGCAAAAACGGATTGAAACGCTTGGAAAGCGTAGCCAACGACGAAGAAGGGATCCGCGGTTTCAACCTTGATGTTTTCCGCCAGTAGGCCAGCCGGAATCGTGAACTTGTCTTTGACGTCGGCGGTGTCGAGCGCGAACTGAAAGATTTCGAGACCATTTTTAAGAACCTTGTTCGATGCGCTGATGTAGCCATCGCCTTTTTCATAGACTTTGATGCCATCGAGGGTCGTCTTCAAACTCTTTAAGACCTTGTAAGTCGGCGCATCCGGATGATCGAAGGCATCGTCAGCCAGAGCCGTACCGTGGACGACACCAGCCAAGCTCACAATACCCTTGAGCCCGCGCAGAGAGGGGAAGTCCTTCGGCCGCGCCAGCGCCTGATAGGCCATTTCCAAGGCGACAGGAGCTCCTCGCGAATAGCCTATCAGGTAGACGTTTCGCAGCTGATCGGAGGGGATCATGTTCAAGGCTTTCTCAAGGCGCTCGAGATTGAGCTGCGCGATGTCTTCTATGCTTCCTAAAGATTCGAGCGAACCCCAGACTGCATTGAGATAGACGACCTGCACCTTGGAACCCAGCGAGCTGTCCGAAAAATCGATACTTCCCAGCTGCACCCGCTCGCTGAGATCAGCTTCAACGGTGGCGAGAGACGTGAGATCGTAAGCCGAGGCCTTGATTCCCCGCAGCGACTTCTGCCAATCCCGACGAAAGCGGCCCTTTTCCCCATAGACCCCACTGAATGGAAAGGCCTCAGGTCCCGTATTCAGAAACTCGCCGAAGATGCCCGGAATCACGACAAAGGTCACGGGACCCTTGTCTTTGAATATCTTTTCTAGATCGACGGCTGGGGGCAGGGGAGCATCTTTGCCGTTCTTGTAGAGGCTGCTGCTAGAAAAAGGCCGCAGATGCTGGGCGAGAGCCTCGTTCACGGCAGCTGGCGTCGCGGCCATCAAAGCTTCGGACGGCGTAGTGAGCTGCTCAGGCGAGGGCAGGAAAATCATCTGATCAATCTCTTCCCGCTTGAAACCCTGAGCGCTAGCGATCTGATGAAACAGACCGCGAAAGCGTACGACCGACTGCATCTGAGTCGCGGCTTCATCGGCATCTTCACTGAGAGATTCCGTCCGACTGGGATGGTTTGTGGATTTGCAGGCGGCCGTCATCCATAGGAAAGCGAGGCCGCAGGAAAAGAGAGGAAAAAGGCGAAAGCCAAACAAGAGGCCGCGCATAGGTGTCTCCAATGCAGCACGAGAGTGGAGAGGCTGTTGCTATAGAGTATACAAAACAGAGAAGTGGAAGTCACGGAGAGAGCGTGGAGATGAAAGGAGGTAAAAAGCGAGAGAGAGGTTTTGAATACCTCTCCCCCCGAATCCCACAAAATAAACTCGATCAGAAACCTTTTCGCTCTTCACCATCGTGAACTTTCGTCCCCCGCGACAGTGCAGAGCTTCGAGACTTTTCGCTGCGGCAGTTCTTAGTTGCCGTATCTTGAGCTCTACCCTCTGTATAGCAACTTCGAAGCCAAAGGCCGCTCTCATGCAGGTTGCTCCTAAACCTGCAACTTGTCAGAAGTTTAAGAAGCGGCCCAAAAAATCCGCAAAGGATCGAGCTGGCGGGAATACAAGCACAAACGCGACCATCAATCTGGAATAGGAATGTAAGTATCTGATATAAAAAGGTTAAAACGTATCACGTCAATATTTTTGACAACGTTGTACAAGAAAAGCGTCCCTAAATGGGGCGGCCGGTAAGAAAGGGGGATGAAGCCTTCTAAAAAATCCGCACAGGGTTTTATTGATCAGACAGGTAAGAGACATAGCTCTGGCGATTGTGGTTGTAGGTACCCTTCGTCGAGCGCTGACTCCAATAGAGGTTGATCATCGCCATCCCACCTTGAAAGCGACTCTTGTTTTCGCCGCGACTGGCTAAGAATGAATTGCAGGAAATCGGCTGGCCCGTCTGCAGATCGCGCAGTTCGAGATAGATCTCAGCAAAGATGTATTGGGCCGTCATGAAACTTCCATTGCCGCCCGAGGAGGTGGGCTTTATCTCAGCACAGAAGTAAATGTCGTTGTCATTGGGTGAGGTGCTGTTGCTGGGAGTTCGCGGACGGCGACAGCGATTGATCGCGGCCTCAAAATCATTTGGATAGGAAGTGCCCGGCACTCGTATATTGGTCGTATAGGTTATCGTGGAACTGCCCAACACAGGTTTGCCTGACAGCGAAGCGATATTAAAGCAGGCACCACTGGACTTGAGTTCGGCAAGGATGTCGCTGAGAAGTTCCTGGGTCAAGGCGGTATCGAGATCCTGATTGGCAATCTGGGATTTGATCTTCTGACGAGAAAAGAGCTGAAGGTCAAAAAAGTTCATCGCTGTCACGATCACCACACTCAAGATGGCGAGAGTGACGAGCGCACTGACGATGCTCGATCCGCTTTCGTGATTCCAGTTTGCACTTTTGATGACACGAACTCCCACATCCCATGGTTAATGCAAAGTCTGCGAGCAATCACCCTTTTGATAGGGGAGAACCAAGGTCAAAGTCTTCCCATCGATGCGGATCGGAACCGATGATACCTTTGCATGCATCTCATGCGTGAGCATCGCCATTTTCTTGGCCGCGTTTTTTTGTTCCGTCCCCTTGCTGGCTATATACTGCATCAGATGCTTTCTTTTGCTCTTGGAAAAACTATTGGATCCTGGGATTTCCAGTTGTCCCTGATCGGCGATGAGCATCTGGAAATAATAGACAGGGTCTTTATTGATCGCGACGCGGCGGAGCGGGTTAAAGAAGACCTCGGAGAGCTGAGCCATGCTGAAGATTTTCTTATCAAAGCAGCGACCGCTCCCGCTCGAATCCCGGCACAGATAGAGTCCCATGCCTTGCTCCAGCTCGGCGTAAGGGATCGAAAAATTATAGAGTCCCCCTTGCCTGAGACCTTTCGGGTCGAGGGTCTGCGCATAGGCCTTCGAGCGGCCGGTCAAAGGTTCGACGCTCATCAGGACTTTTGATTTACCATCTTTGGTACTCGCCTCGATGACATCAATATCACCTTTCATGCAGGGCTGGGGCAGGGCCGAAACCTGGATGTGGAGGTTGACCTGTTCCCCTGGATCGAGAGGGAAGCGGCGTAAGCCTAGGGCGTGGGTGGCAACCATCATGGCTTCGGCCCGTTTGAACTGCCGTTCGCGGCGCTTTTCTTCGGCTGGACTGACAGCCGTAAACTCTTGCGATGAGATGACCTGATTTTCTTTGAGCTGCTTGTGCTCGGAAGCCAGCGTCTTTTGGTTGTTAAGCTGTTTTTTTGGCCAGATAAACCAAACGATCAGAAGCCCCAGTGCGAGCAATCCAAGGTTTCGTTTTGAGTTGTTTCCTTCCCCCATCACTGGCTCCTTCAAGCTTTCTACTCTTCGGCAGAATGAGCCGCAACTTGACCAAAAAAAATGAATTATTCAGGGCAGATGTCTGTCACCGTCAGGGCGCTGAACCGACCTTCTATCAGGGGTTCGCGACAGGCGCCGCGAGGCTGAGTCGCTCTTTTTCATCTTTCAGTCGTTCTTGAATCTTCAGATCACCCGTCACGACGCCATCAGCCACGAGGTAATGACTGTTCAGATGTTCATCGCCATCCAGTTCGAGGTTCCAGACGCTGGGCGCCTCTGCCTCGGGATAGACGACCGTCTCGACCGTGACGCTCTCGAGGCCGCCGGACGCGTTAAACACCCGATCACCATTTTTCAGCTCGATAGCCGTTTTAAGTCCATTTTCGGTCGGGAAGGGATGGCCTTGAGTCACGAGAACGGCGCTATCTCCGGCGCGCGTCACACGGATCATCGGAATCTTCTCGGGACCGACGACCATTCGCTTGATAGCCATCGCCTTCTTCAAGATCGGATTCCATATCATATCGGTCCGGGTCAGCTCGCGGATGGGCTTATAGCGGCCATCGCCGAGCATGATGGGAGTACTCCCCTCGAAACAACCGCAGGCCGTGCGTTGATAGAGAAATTCCGGCTGACAGGTGACGGGGTGGATATAAAAAATGTCAAAGTGCTGCTCATAGTTCGCTGAGAAACAGGCGGCACCGGCCGCATCGTTGATCGGCGCGGGACAGGCTTTGGCGATCTTATCAAACGATTGGCTGTTGTCGATGCACAGCTTGATGTCGGTGACGCCCATCTTTTCCGTCCAGACCTTCTGGTGCTCCTGAGAAAACATGAGAGGCCATCGCCCGGTCTTTGGATTCTTGCCGCTGTTGTATTGGGCCATGAGACCTTCGCCCGTGACGGTACCGCTGTTATCAAAAGTTTTGCAGGGGTTCGCACTGCCACCGCAGATCGTTTCATTGATCTTGTCGGCTTCGACCGCAGGAGTGATGGGGGGTGAAACATAGACCGTCGATCGACCGCTGTCGACGTAGGTCACGCCATCAGGATTATACATGCGGGCAAATAGATACACGGTTTTCGGACCCGAGTCGCCGCTGAGTCCCCAAAGAGATTTGAAGCTGGAGAAGAAGGAATTATCAATGACGCCACCTTGAGTTTTGCCATCTGCAGTCTCGACCGAGCAGGTCGAGCCATCCCCTTGAGCCGACCCGTTTCCCTGATTGGAATTCTGTGAGCCGTTGACCGCAGCAAGAACCGTGTAGTTGGTGGAGTAGTCTTTTTCAAAGCTCAGAATTTTCTGATCTTCGGCTAAGACGTTGTAGGCACGATTTTCGTTGATCACATAGGTATCATCAGCCTGAAAGGGCGAGCAATCGCCCAGCTTGATGCAGCTTTCTAAATCTGTGTAGTCGGGTGACATCGTCATGTAGACGTTACCAACGATATTGGAGACGCCGGATGAATGGAGCTCAAAGACGAGTACCGACGCTGGCAGAGGGTTAGCCGAACTCGAACCTGGGCGCGCGTCCAGCGGAAATCGCGTGTCATAGGCGGTGTTCGGATTCGAGCCTTTGGTATAGATGATGATGTAAGGTTGATAGGCTTCAGGCATATCGAGGGGAATTCGCGCGAAGTTAGTGAGATTGACTGTTTGTCCCTGGGAGGTCTTAAAAGTCGTCTCTGCCCGTACATCGATCGAGAGAGCGCGGCGCGAGAGGCCTTTGGGATCTTCTTCGAAATCAACGCGGCCGAAGGTTATTTTGGTATCGGCGAGGGCGTTGCCACTCGCTACTTCACTTAGGGATTTAGCTGACATCATCGCTTGTGCCTTAGCACTTTCCGAGAGTTCTGAGGCTACCGGGGTTTTAATCGTCAGAACTTCATCGGCTTCACTAAATGACCAATGATTGGTCTGGCTGCCTAGATTGGGATTCAGCCGAATCTTCCAATCCTTGCCATCAAAATAATTATCGGCGTAAAGTGCAGACACCAGGTGCTTACTCGGACCGGCACCAACGTTGCGAAAGTTGAGGAGCGAGCGGGCCAGAGCAAAGCTCGACATATTGATTTGTTTGGCCAGGCTCTGCTGCCGCGATTGGCTCACGCCACGGATCAAGCCGAGAGTCTGTTCATGTTGCTGATTGAAATAGACGCCGGCAGCTCCAGCGATAGCCATGGCCAAAGAGAGTCCGAGAGCTGAAAATCCAGCTTGCCATTCATACTTCAGAAACGATTTTGACTTCATCGCAATCTCCTCATCGTACTTGTATATCGGTGGTTTGTTGAGGCGTCTCGAGTGCAACAAATCTAGGTCGTAAAACTTAGAGTTTTTCAGCCTTTAGAGGTGCTTGAACGAAAGGTATTTATTGCAGCAGAGGAGGTCAGGGGAGAACTTGGACGCCGGCGAGGTTTTTACGGGTAAAATACCCTTCTTCCCTCAGCACGCGAAAGCTGGCCTGTTCCGCGGAAGGGCTGATGGCGATCACAGATTCGAGAGTCACCTTGGTGCGGTCGGCATCGATCGCATCAAAACAAACGGCCATGCCCAGCGGCAATTTCATCGCGCGCCGACGCAGGGACGCATTGCCGGCAAAGTCGGGAAACACCGAGGGGGTATAGGTTGGAACCGTAGTGCTGGGCGGTACCGAGGTGGTGATGACGATCGTCGGGTATTGCCCTGCGGCGCACGCGAGGCGCGCGAGGCATTGATTACCCTTCGCCATG
This sequence comes from Oligoflexaceae bacterium, assembly GCA_947474445.1. Lineage (GTDB taxonomy): Bacteria > Bdellovibrionota_B > Oligoflexia > Oligoflexales > Oligoflexaceae > Oligoflexus. The sequence goes on along the minus strand of CANJJY010000119.1, from coordinate 3,674 downwards.
ATGCCTGCTATCTGAGAAGGGGCAAAGACTTTGCCGACGATGCTTTGAACTTCTGGGCCCGCGCTGGAGCCCGCCGAGCATTGACTGGTAAAGGTCACTTCGTAAGTCGATTTAGGAGCCGTGGGGGATGCTTTCTGCAGACGCACTACTTTTAACTGCAATCCGCCCAGTCCTATCGTCGCCGGCGCGGCTTGCAGACGAATGTCGCGATCGATCAATTTAAGCAGCTGCTTACTCGTCACTTCAAAGGAAGAACGGGCTTCCTGGGCCGAAAGACTTTGGCCCGTGTTCCGCATAAAGGTGGCGACTCCCGAGATGATGAGAGTCAAGAGAGCGATGCCTATCATCGTCTCGATGAAGGTTAATCCGCTGTCTCCTAGGGAACCTGGCTTCATGTGGCTCTCTGCCTCCGTAGAGAGCGTATCGGCAATTTGCTTCACTCCTTTCAGCTTTCTTTTCGGACGTATCGAGGAGCTTTGCTCTCTCCGCCGGAGGCGCCGGCCGAGACGAAAGATTGATATTTAAATCCAGGGGTTCTCTGTCCGTCGTCTCGGAGATTGAATGGGAGAACAAGATGGGCTGAGATTCTTACTTGATGGTATTAAGGCGGCAAAGACTGACGCCATGGTCCCTTCACCGAGGCAGCTTCGCCACTTTCCCTTGCCGCTTTCTCTGAAAAACGTTACTTCCGAATCATTGATCTTTTTCTATCGAGGAGACGCTCGTTTATGGGAATCCGCCTGTCGCGTTCTGGACCTATCCTTATCAGCGTGTCTCTGCTCATCGCCGGTTTTGGGAGTGCCCAAGCGGCGGCCCTGCCCGCGGCAGACTCTCAAATCGCGAAGAATAAAGCACCGGTATCGACGGCTGTATCTCCTCAACGGCAGTCGAAGGCGATCAGTCGCCTCTCACAGTCGGCAGCCGAGACGCGCGCTCAACAAGTCAGCGCGGTGACCTACGCGCTGCGGATGCACCTCGATGCTGCAGAACCTGAATTTACGGGCGAAGTCGAAGTCGGCTTTCTCTTTCAAGATGCCGGTGCCGAATTGAGATTTGACTTCACCGAGGGCACTGTCGAGGGGATCGAACGCGGTGGCAAGACTCTCACATTTCGCTACGATGGCACGGCGATCTATATTCCATCCACAGAACTGGCCGTCGGAGCGCGGAATGAACTGAAGATTCATTTCTGCCATTCCTACAGTAAGGATGGCAACGGGCTCTATCGATTCACGGATCCGCTCGATCAACAAACCTACGTTTACACTCATTTTGAGCCCTACAGCGCCAATCGCATGTTTCCGTGTTTTGATCAACCCGACCTCAAGGCCACCTTTCAACTTGAAGTTGTGGCGCCATCGACCTGGACCGTGGTGTCAGCGGTCCGCGAAACGAGGGTTGAATCGCAGGCGTCGGCGCGGCGCTGGATTTTTCCACCAAGCCTCCGCTTCAGCACGTACCTGATTTCTCTGCATGCGGGGCCCTACCGGGTGTGGGAAGATAAAACCTTCCGCTATCCTCTCCGTCTCCTCGCGCGGCAATCGATGGCCGCTTACGTACCTGTCGACGAATGGTTTGCGATTACGCGTCATGGTTTTGATTTTTTTGATGGATACTTCGCTGCGCCCTATCCTTTTGCAAAATACGATCAAGTGGCCGTTCCTGATTTCAATGCAGGTGCGATGGAAAACGTCGCCGCCGTGACGTTTTCAGAACGTTTTTTGGTGCGCGGTCAGCGCAGTCAGTCACAGAAAGAAGGCTTGGCGCACACCGTCCTTCATGAAATGGCTCATATGTGGTTTGGCGATCTCGTGACGATGCAGTGGTGGAACGATCTCTGGCTGAACGAGAGTTTTGCTACCTATGCGAGCACGCTCGCCCTTGCGCAGCACCCCGATTTCCCTGAAACCTGGGTCGCCCAGACGCGCAGCAAGATCGGAGCGTACATGGCCGATGAAGCGGTCACCACCCATCCTATCGCCGGCGAGGTCGCTCATACGGATGTGGCTCTCAGTAACTTTGATGCCATCACCTATGGCAAGGGCGCGGCATTTCTCCGTCTGCTTCATTATACCTTGGGCGAGGAGTCCTTTAGGCAAGGTCTGCGCATCTATTTTCAGCGTCACGCCTTTCAAAATACCCAACTGAAAGATTTTATGGCGGCGATGGAATCAGCCTCTCAGCGCCCCTTGCAGGCGATGAGTGATCAGTGGCTGAAGACGGCCGGAGTCAATTCTCTGCGGGTCACGGCGCGCTGTGATGCGGAACAAAAGCAGCTCCTCGGTCTTACCATTCTACAATCTGCTGATCCGGCCTTTCCCACCCTGCGTGAGCACAAGGCTCAGTTTGGTCTCTATCGACGAAGCGCGGATCGCAGCGGCTTCGAGCATCTCGCCAGCGTTCCTATCGACTACGCAGGAGCCGAGACCCTTTGGCAAGCTAAGGCTCCGCTCGCCTGTCCTGAACTCATCTTTCCCAACGAAGAAGATTTTGATTACGCACGCGTCGACCTCGATCCGGAGACCCTGCGACTTGCTGCTGAGAATTTGTCTAAGCTGGATAGTCCTTCGTTGCGTCTGATGGTGTGGAGTCAGATGAGCAAGGAAGTCGAAGATGCTCGCCGTTCGCTCGCCGACTTCAATCACTTTATTGCCGAGGAATTGCCGCGAGAAAAAAATCCGCAGGTCTTGAGAACGATCGATGGCCTCGTCAATCGCAGCGTTCTCACTTATCTCGTTTACGTGCCGGACGCTCCCCTCAAGGAAAAGATGATCAAAGAACTCAGCGATGCCTATCAGGATCTCTTAGCGAATCCAGAGGCGCGTCTCGATGTCAAGCTCTCGAGTTTTAGCAGTTACATCGATCTTCTCACTCTTGGCAAAAAAGCCGCGGTTCTCAACGATATCCTCAAGGGCAAGCAGGTCTTTGCCGGCCTGACCATCGATCAGGATCGCCGCTGGGAGTTGCTCAAGGCGTTGAGCGAACTCGGCGAGCCAACCGCTCCGGCGCGATTGGCGGCCGAACAGAAGAAGGATCCGAGTAGTCTCGGGCGCCGGCAGTATCTCGGTGGTCTCGCGCGATTTCCCGATGCGAAACGTAAGCAAGCGATGATGGCTCCTATCGAAGCCCAAAAATCTGATCTAGCCGCCGCCGATCGAGTCGCCATCATCAGTCAGCTGTTTCCAGGCAACCAGCAGGCGATGCGGGCTCGCTATGCGGATCGCTACGCGCAGATCGTCCCTCAGGTGGTAGCCGGTCTCGAATCCGGTGTGGCGCGGAGTTACGTGCTCAGCCTGCTGCCGCTCGGTTGTGAGGAGAAGCCGTCGCCGCTCCTCGAGCGATGGTTGAAAGCCGATTTTTCGCCTTCGCTCCAGCAGGGACTCTTGGCGGCACGCGAAAGCAATGAACGCTGTGTAAAGATTATGCGACTCTTAAGCAGCAAGAGTCCGGCTTTGCGCCAAGGATAGAGGACAGACTTTTCGCCTTTATTCTTTACTCAGCGCCTGGTCCGTAATAGGCTTCGGAAACGCAAGTGAAAGGAAGCTGAGTTATGGAAGCGCTGCTGACTACAGAAAATTTACTGAGCCTGATCACCCTGACGGCGATGGAAATCGTCCTGGGGATCGACAATATTATTTTTATCTCTATTCTATGTGGACGCCTGCCCGCCGATC
>CANJJY010000118.1 GCA_947474445.1 Oligoflexaceae bacterium | reverse complement strand
AGGGTCCCCAGGGCTGTGCCTTTAATCCCGACAGTGGGGCCATCCCTAAGTTAAAGGTGCGAAAGCCCTGATCACGGCCCCATTGCAGAATAGAAACAAATAGAAAATCCATGATCACCTTCGATTCGATCTCTGGATTGTAGCGCATCAGGTCGACGCTGAGTTCAAGTCCTGCTCCCTTGAGAATATTGGCAAAGCCAACGATTTTTTGGTCGATGACGACGACTGCGCAAGCAAAGTGCAGGAGATAATCGTCTTTGAAAAAGCCGAGGGAAAAGCCTTTTTCCGCCAGGTGCTTATTCTTAAGCCAAGCCTCCGATACCGCGCGAAGCTCCTCGATCCGCGTCCGCAGGGCATCAGGTTCCAAAATCTGGAAACTCAAACCTTCCCGCTCGCCCCGGCGAAAAGCAGCGCGCAAAAGTTTTCGCGCATGACCTTCGAGGGAGAAGGCTGGTAATTCGATATGGGCCTCTTCGCCTAATTTGACGACCTGAAGTCCAGCCTCCAGGAGTCGGGGCACAAATTCCTCATTACACTGGTAAAAGACTGGGCGCTGATCGAGAGAATCTGCTTCGTCCAGAAAATTTTCAAGAACTTGTTGCGCCGAAGTCTGTAAACCATAGACATCGCCCAAGACGATCCAAGAACGGCGATAGACGCCAAACATCAAAAAAGCTTTCCCATCGTCCGAGAGTCTGACATGTTTGTCGCCGAGGAGCACTAATTGAGCTTCCGTGTCGGTCACCGTCGCCAGGATTTCTTTGAGTCGATCGATTGTTTCTGGAGTCAAGCTCTCGTGCGCCAGCGAACCCCCGCGCAGATACTGCCAGAGGACGAAAACAAAAAAGATGCTCACGAGCACCGCGGTCGACCGCAAAAATCGTGCGGCATCAGCGCCGGCTTGAAAGGTGATCCACAATTCGTGCGAATAGGTCACATCACGATAGACGAAGAGACCTAAGACGACGGCAGCGATCAATACGCTGCCGAGGAGGAGATCGTAGGGGCCGGGCCGCCCCGTGGTGAGCAAGGGAACGCGACGATAGAAAACCCGGCGAAAGGGCATGAGAAGGAGGAGGATGAGAAGCAGGATTGAGGCCTCTTCCCAATCAAATCCTTTGAGAAGGGAAGCCGGTATCCCGATCAAAAGGAAGATGAGGATCGCGCGGAACGCATTGAAGTTTTTTCGCCATATTTTCTGAGCGAGAAAGAGCAGACCGAGTCCGACGATCGAGGCGACCAGATGCGAAACCTCAATCAGGGGAAAGGGCAACCACCTGTCGATCGCGCGCAGGCGGGCATCGACGCTCGGCATAACACCTGAAGCGATCAGAACGAGCCCGCCCCACGCGGTGAGGCCGGCCAAAGCTTGAGCGATAAAAGGATCGATCAGTTTTTGAGACAAGCGTGCCGATCGCGAAAACTGCTGCCGTTGGCGCCAGAACACGGCGCAGAGCTTTCCGCCTATCGTCAGGGTCAAGGGCAAGACGTAATAAATAAAGCGAAAGAGCAGAATGCTGACGATCAGCTGGTGGCCATCCGCATGGGGGACCAGCAGATGGAGCAGAGTGCCATCGAGGACGCCTAATCCACCCGGCACCTGACTGATCACAGCCAAAAACTGCGCGCTCAAATAATCGGTAAAAAAAGGCATAAAAGCCAGGATCAGCTGATTGGGAAGCAGTACATAGAGAATGAGAGCGACCAGAGATAAGTCCAGACATCCGAGAAGCAATTGAAGAAAGCCGGTTGCTGCGGGCGGAACCTGGAGTTGAAACTGCCGCCAACGGACGATCTGCCCCGACCATTTCCAGCACATGCCAAGATAAAGACAGCAGAGCAGGGTTAAGACGCTGCCGAGCAGCGGGGCCACTTGCGCGAGGAAGAGGGGAAGTCCTTCAGGAAGTTTGACGGACAGCAAGATCGTGCCGAGTAGACCGCAAAAGCCCAACCAAAAGGTCAAACTGTTGAGGAGAGCCAGCTGAGCGATGTGGGACATCGTGAGTCCCGCGCGCGCGTAAGTTTTAAGCCGGACAGAGGTCCCTGAAAAGTATGCGTGGCCGACGATATTACTGATCGAGAAAGCGGCGAGTGCAGTGGGAATCACCTGACGAAAGGGGAGACGTAAACCCATCGAACGGAGAGCGACCACGTCATAAAAAGATAAAACCAAAAAATTAAGTGAAGTCAAACCGAAGGCCAGGACTACATCCCTCACTTCCCAAAGTTTGATTTCCTCCCGAAACTGAAGAAAATTGATGGCCTGAAGTTGGCGATGCAGGAGATAGGCCGCCAACAGGATGAAAATCAAGGGCAGCAGAGATGACAGGTGCGGAGGCAGCTTAATTTTCTTCATGGAATGATACTATCTTCCTCAAGCGTCGCGAAAAGTTGACACATGATGCCACCAGACTGTTTCAAATCTTATATCAAAAATTTCTGAATGTTTCGCGTTTAAGAGAGAGGCATCGCCTGAAGCGAAGCGGCGATGGGAGAAACTGCCCAAAGGGAAAGGTCGTTTGGAAGAGAAAGGAAAAGGGCCTGCGTGACCCTTTTTCTGCTGAGTCAAGTCGCAGATAAACCACCGCGGCCCGCAATAAATGCCTTCTCGTCAGCCGTCGCTTGGCTCGCGTCCCAACGGTCGAGAGGACCCTTCATCAAAGCTTTGAAAAAAGGCGGTATCAGGGCGATCAAGAGCATCGTCATGTAGCCATAAGGCAGGCGAGGCGCGCTGGTCTGGGGTTCAAGTTTCCAAAAAGGAATGTGGCCGGTCGCATGGTGATGCGAGTGGCGCGTGAGATTGAACAGAAACCAGCTGCTGATACTCGAATTGCTGTTCCACGAATGCCGGAGATGAACAGGTGTCTGGGGCAAACGAACAAGTCCGTAATGTTCGATGTAGTTGACTAGTTCAAGGTAGGCCTTGCCATAGAGGGCGAGAGCCACTTGCAAGGCGACACCTTGCCAACCAATCATGGCATAAGATGCTAAGACCATGAGCAGCGAGATCGCCCAACCGCGCAGCAGGCGATTGTGATGAGACCACAGAGGCAAACGTTTCTTTTTCAAAAAGGAACTTTCGATTTCCCAGGCGCTCTTGTTCCCCATCCACAAGGAGCGGAGAAAGAAAGGATAGAAGCTTTCGCCCCGCCTTGAACTGGCAGGATCATCCCAAGTCGCCACGCGCCTGTGATGGCCGTACACGTGCTCGATCGCGAAGGCAGCATCCCAGGTGAAGGCGAGCAGCCAGCGACCGGTTTCCTGCGCCGAACGACTCCAGGTGCGGTGCACGAGCTCGTGCGATACGTTGGTCGCAGCTATGCCAAATAGAAGGCCAAGACCGAGGAATCCGCCGACCAGATGCGAGGTCTGAGTCGCGGCTTTTCCTGCCATCAAAGCTGTGCCCCAGGTTTGATCCATCCACTGGCCGAAACCGTGCGGATCACCATCGCCAAATTGCCATAGGTAAGCGGCCATAGCTAGGATCAAAAGCGGAAGGTTGATGTAGAGAAAGCTATTCAGAAGCCAGGTGTGCTTATACTGGGGCGAACTGCTGTCATCGCCGAGCAAAAGGTCACCAAATACGGCTAAGAGAGTGATCGATGCGAAGGCGATAAAGAGCGCTGGTCCGCCTTTGAGAAAGCTTAGAGTCGTGATCAGGCACATAACGTTGCAGCAGCTAAATTTCAGATACTTCTTCACCGTCAAATCCTTTTTTCTGGCCGAGAACAGCGCCGTGCCGAGAGGCCCCTTGCAGCGTTGTCTATCACACCAGAGCCGCTGGCAGCAAGTCCTTGCGGCTCCTAAGACGGGTGGACGATCTCAGTTGGAATCGAGCTGGACGGCCGGTGTTCCACCGGAACTCAGGCGGGGCGTTTTAGGCTGAAAGATCGTGTTGTTGACGAGGACGATCGCGCCGAAGGCAAAGTCGCTTTTGCGCTCTACAACGCGCTGTTGCCAGGCGGCGAAGAGAGTCACTTCCCAGTCGCGACTGATCGCATAATCGAGACTTGCTTGAGCTTGCCATCCGACCTGCCAAGTCGATTCGGATAATTTGTCTTTCTGATCGGTCTGGAGTTCAATCGTCGTCTCTTGCCATTGCAGCAAGGGACCGAAACTGAAGCCGTAGCGGAAGAGATAGGGATAGGTCAACCGCAGGCCGCTGTAGAGCTCGTAAGCATGATCGTGGACTTGTACCGAATGCGATCGCGGCCTGTTGTCGCGCGCGATGCCGATACGGTTTTCCCAACGAAGATTTGGCATCAGCCGTTCAAGCGAAACGAGGTCGTAGCGGTAGCGCTGCTCCCGAGTCTTGTCCGGCTGCTGACGATAGAGTGAACTGAGACCAAAGCCGACCGTGCCGCGCGGCAGCGTCTCATCGACGATTACGGCAGGGGCGGGGGCCGAGACGAGGGCAAGGGAGAAGCAGATCTTTCGGGTCAGGTGCATGGCAGTTTTACCCTCAAGGATTCCACATCAAACCATTTGCGAAAGACAGTGCAGTAGAGGGCGCGCTTGTCCTCGCTGTTTTTAATGAGAATCGCCAAAAAATCAGCATAATCGAACGTCTCCGTCGCTTGCCTGGAAATCCAAGCCGTGCGAAAAATAGGCAGCGCTTGATAGACCATGCGCCCCACCGAAACGGCGGTAACGCCGGGTTCCTGGGAAATCTCATAGAGAGCCGAAGCGAGCAGCGAGCCCTCACAGTAGAATCCGCCCTTGCAGCCCGACTCTTTAATCGAACTGTAGGTCCAGGCGACCGGCAGACTGCGTTCGACGTCCAGTTTGGTGAGTGATTTGGCGAATTCCCGGGGAGAGCGCGTCACGAGATAGGCAAAAAAATCGGCGAGTCCTTCATTTAAACCAGACAGAAAGCGCTCGTTGCTCTGCAGCAGCGGTTGATAGGTTTTAGGATCGAAGTTGGCAAAGCGATAATCGAAGATGAAGTGCCCGAACTCATGCGCGACGACAGCAAAATTCATTTTCACCGGGATATTTTCCCGCGGTGAGGTGCGAAAAAACCACATATCGCGGACGCCTGGGAGATAGGCCGCGTTCATGACGGCTTCGACCTCCTGCGTGACGCCGCCGACTTCACTCGACAGTTTGGGATTATAGAAGAGCCCGGGAAAGCCAATAGCTTGAAAATCGATGCCCATGTTGTCCGTCCAGAACTGGGCGATGCGTTCGATGTTGTAGTAGAGACTGAGCATTTCCATCGTTTGAAAATTGCGCGGGATGATCACGCCGCTCTTGATCTGATAGTCCGTTTGTACGGAGCCTCCGCGATGGCTGTAGATGCTGTCGGGATCGGCAGAAGCGATCACCTCGCTCGCATTACTATCGACACTCAGCGAGGCGCTGCCGCGCAGTTGGCCGTAGGTACCGCTGACGGTGGCGATGTCTTCCAGCGTAGAAAAGGTCACTTGCCGCAGAGCATACTCACCGCCCTCTGAGCTGATGAGGCGGGCGACGAAAGGACGGCTCGGATTGTCTTGAGGTTCGCCGCACGATGCGCATAGGATCAGGCAGCCGAAGAGTCCTTGAAATCTATTCATCGCATGTCCCTCTCGAGCTCATCCACCGAAACTCCAAAATAAGTTCAGGTAAGGAAAGACCGCGCCTCGTTCCACTGACAAGTAGACGAGTCCCGATTCCAGGCGGAATGAGTTCCAGCTATAGCTGGCTGTTAAGAAACCGAGGCCCGGATTGTAGTTCTTCTTGGTAAAGTCGATTTCAAGGACTCCCTCACCCGTGTCGTCTGATTCCAGCTGGCCGATGGCGTAGATGGGACGGGCGAAGGTCGCTGCCAGAGACCAGTGGGCGCTGTAAACCCAGTCCCATCCCATCAAAGGAGTAATGAGATGCAGACTCGTTTGGGCGGTTCGTGCGAAGGTCATGACGAGTCCGTCCATGAGGCCTAGATTCAGGTTCTGGTCGCCTTTGATCTGTATACTGGTCACGACTCCATGCAGCGACGCGAGGTAGAGGTCAGGTCCGTTTTTGAAAATAAAACTGTGGCTGTTGAACGAGGTGAGGGCTCGGTCCGTCTGGAACATTTTATGCTTGAGCCCGAGGTTCCAGAACGTGGGCTTGAGAAGATAGGCCCCAGCAAACATGTTGAGCTCGAGCTCGTCGTGAACGGCGGACTTAACTTGCGACAGAGCTGATATTTCCGTCGTTCCTGTCTTGAGCTGATACGCGTTAAAGAAGTGGCCGGGTGGTTCGCGTCCTTCACTCCACGCAGGCGTTGCGACAGCAAGTGGGAGCACCCGCAGGAAAATAGCCAAAATGAGGTGGCTTTTATGACTCATAAAACGCCTGTGGTGAGCTCGCCGATCGCTGCGGCTGAGTATGTAAAAATGATTATACCACTGACGCAGGAATGCGCTAAACCGATATGCAGAATCTTTCTTACCACTTTTTAGGGTTGACGAAATCAATGAGACTCGGTACTTATAGTATTCTTACGTTCGCGTAAGAATTAACCGCGATGGGTCTAGATCACAGTTGCCAGAAAAGAGATGGGATTATGAGAGCCGAACCCGTGAAGGTACCAATAGTCGCATTTTGTAAGAAATATAATCTTTCACCTCGGGAGCAGGACGTCCTCCAACTTATGATCGAACGTGTCGTCAATGCGGAAGATATTTCGCAGAAGCTAGGCATCAGCCAAAACACAGTTCGGATTCACGTGAAAAACATCAACAGCAAGGTTGGTGCGCGGAGCAAGACGGAGATTCTCAGCGCCTTTATCGATTTTCTAGAAAAGCATTACGAAAAAATTCTGCTCAATTATGCCGCGAATCCGGTTGCTCAAGTCGTACCCTGAACCATCTGGGGCTACCCTTCGAGACGGTGTATTAAGTCCCGTCTTACTCCTGAAAATAAATGGCGAAACCCCTATCTTCGATGGGGTTTAGGCCATTGTTTCAAGATTTTTGCGTGGTGACCGATCATTCCTATTATCAGCGCGCTTTAGAGATTGTGGCGAATGATTCGACCGCTCCTCGGAGGCTGTCCCCATGATGATGATCTTCAAATTCTTTCTCCACTTTCCCTTCGAACGCATCTGGATTCCCTCTCTGGGACGCAATTTTGTCGATAAATATTCCGAAATTACCAGTCGGCCGCCGACGCGCCTACGCGTGTTCAGAAATGGGCGCTTTTATTAGTCTCTCGTGATCTTCTCAGGCGAAAAAAAATCCAATCGTAAGTTTACGATTGGACTCGGTCGACTGCCGTAGGAAGGCACGAATCTCTATTGTTTAAGGTCGCGGTAATTGTGGTGGGTTACTTTGTTGCAGGTGAGATTTTGAGGGCTTTGGCAGGGGTCAACCAAAATATCAGTTGCGCTCCCGAGGGAGACGTCTGATCCGATCATCAAGCTTTGGATGGGAGAACTCTCGACGCGGAAAAGCGTGCGGGGAGGGCTCGCTTTGCGTTTGAGTTCGATCCTAGGGAGGGACATGTGAGGACTCCTCTATTAAGGCCACCAGAGCCTTCATCCATAGGAAACTGTACGGCGGCGAGGGGCTTATAATTCAGTGAGCGCGATTAGCGCTACAAGGCCGGTATCTTATCGCTGGGTATTAATTGGGCGAGAAACGCTGAGGAAGTGATTTGGAGAGGGAGAGCTAGCGCTACCACGAGAAAGGCCTGGATATAATCCAGGCCTGACATGACTTTTATGTTGTAGGGGAAAGAATCAGGGAACGATCTTGCCGTCAGGACCGATCTTGGTGACCTTCAGGTAAACATAGTTCGCTGGTGCATTACCATCAGCATGATCGTAGGTAGCCGAGTCAGTGGCAGCCGTACGAACGGCCAAGAATTGTACGCAGGTTGCGTTGGCGATAGGGCCGTCACCGTGCTTGAAGGGTCCGCCGTTGCCCGAATGCAGATAGATGGCTTCGCCTGAATTATTACAGACGCGTAGAGATGAATTCATCGTCGCGACATCAGCGGCGCCGGATTGGAATTTAGTGTCTTCCGGGGCAGCAGGGGTTCCCGCAGGAATCTGCTGGTCAGCAACGCCCGCTGGCACGATAGGGGCGCCTGCCGCATCGACAGCGATCAAGACTTCTAGGCGGTTAGCCGTCGAAGTTCCCCAAGCCAGGCTCTTACCTGCTTCGATGGTCACGGTGTTCATAACTTTACCCGAGGCAAGCATCGCCTTATATTTGTCTTCTACTGAGGGTGGTGTGACAGGAGCTGGAGTATTGGCAGCCGGCTTAGCTGCAGGAGCCTCAGCCTTTTGATCAGCAGACGTGGCGACTGGTGGTTGAAAGGTCCCATCGTCGTTGACGGCTCCATGATCAGGTACATCGGTGTTGCCGCCGGTTTCCTGGGTAGCGCCCTTGGTCGCGTCAGCGAATTCTGGACTCGCCTTATAATCAGAGTCATTGCAAGCGAACGTCATTGCCACTAATGAAGCGATGCTGAGAACTGCGTGTTTGTAAGCCATGTACCTTCCCCTTTTCGTCCTTAATTCATGCAGGGATGGACTTGCAAAGCCTGTACCACAAAGCTTTGGGACATAAGTTTGAGATTTCACTGGGATGAGAAATGGATCGGAGCGTCTAAACTTTTTTCATAGCCCATAGATTTGACAATGAGTGTCAACCACGCAAAAAGATTGAGCTTAAAAATTGGCAAAAACAAAAACAGAGTCCCTCAACTTGAGGGACCCGAGCGAGATAGTTACAAGTTCCAGCTTTTGTTTAAATTCTTAGCCAGCTGATCGAGGAAATCGTCAGTGTACAGAAAACTTCCATCGGGCAGCTTGTTGCCGTGGACGCTGATGGCAAGATCCTTCGTCATGTGGCCGGCTTCGATGGTGCTGACGCAAACTTTCTCCAAGGTATCCGCCCAACGCACGACATCAGGGGTGTTGTCGAGGCGACCGCGGTGCGCGAGACCTTGGGTCCAAGCAAAGATACTGGCAATGGGGTTGGTGCTGGTGGGATTGCCTTTTTGATGTTCACGGTAATGCCGGGTTACGGTTCCATGAGCGGCTTCGGTTTCGATCGTCCGACCGTTCGGGCAGAGAAGGACCGAGGTCATCATGCCGAGGCTACCGAAACCTTGTGCGACGGTATCCGACTGCACGTCGCCATCGTAATTCTTACAGGCCCAAACGATTCCACCGTCCCACTTGAGGACTTGAGCGACCATATCGTCGATCAGTCGGTGTTCATAGGTGAGTCCGCGGGCTTGGTACTGAGATTTGAATTCCTGCTCGAAGATCTTTTGAAAGATGTCCTTGAAGTGACCATCGTAGACTTTCAAGATGGTGTTCTTGGTCGAGAGGTACACGGGGTAGTTCTTTTGCAATCCGTACTGAAGGCACGATCGCGCGAAACCTTCGATCGACTCGTCGGTGTTGTACATCCCCATCCCGATACCCGCGCTCTTGAAGTCGTGGATTTCCCAAGACTGCGGAGCGCTGCCGTCGGCCGGTTCGAATACGAGCTTTAAATGTCCGGCTTTTGGTACGTCGATATCAACGGCTTTATACTGGTCGGCATGGGCATGGCGGCCGACGACGATCGGTCTCTTCCAGTTGGGAATCAGACGCGGAATGTTCTTGCAGATGATGGGTTCGCGGAAAACGGTACCGCCCAAGTAGTTGCGGATCGTGCCGTTGGGGCTTTTCCACATCTTCTTGAGTTTGAATTCTTTGACACGCTCTTCGTCGGGAGTGATCGTTGCGCATTTGATGCCAACATCGTATTCGCGGATCGCTTGCGCCGCGTCGAGAGTAACACGATCGTCGGTCAGGTCGCGATTTTCGATGCTCAGATCGAAATATTTAATCTGAAGATCGAGGTAGGGGAGAACCAGTTTTTCTTTGATCCTAGCCCAAATGATCCGGGTCATTTCATCGCCATCTAGTTCGACGATTGGATTTTTCACTTTAGCTTTCAAGCACAACCTCCTCGTAACTGGGTAGACCAGCTGTGGTCCTCAATGAGTGCGAGGGAGAAAGTTTAGGTGCTTATGCTGCTCTTGGCAAGTCGGCAACCACCAGGGAAAGAGGAATAAAGCTGCACTTCCGACGCTCAAGGGCGGACCTGCTAACATTTGACACCGATTCTCTTGTCAATGTGGCTTACGGGGTGAAATATTGGATCGAGCGGGCCATCGATGAGAAGTCCCGCAGTTGATCGTTGACATCGATCAGGGCGATGATCTCGGTCTTCTTGCCTTTGGAAACATTGCAGATCAATCCGTGGCTAGAATAGAGAATTTTGAAGAGTCCAAGGCCTGCACCCCCGCGTTTTTCGTCGATGAGCCCCACCGATTCATCACGCTTCAAAACCTTCTTCACATATTTGAGTAGAGTGGCCTTCTGCAAAGCTCCGAAAGGATCGCTCGTACTGATCGCGAGCAGCTGTCCATCGCAGGCATAACTGAGTTCACCGTATTCCTCGGGTTCGAGAACGATGGAATGGGTCTGTTCAACTTGCGCGAAGCGCTTGATGCCTCCGGCGGCGGGTGCATCGTAGACAGTATTCATAAGCAGCTCTTCCGTAATCCCAAAAGCCATACGGGCGGCATGCTGTCCGAGATGACAGGCTTCAGCAAAACGCATGACCCGCGAATTGAGTTCTTCCCTCTCTGCCGAACCGCGCACGACTTCGCGATGAATCATCGTGTGCGGCGCCAGGTATTTTTCGATCCCGAAGACATCGCCACTGACTATTTTTTTGATTGAAATTCGCAGCTGATGAATCGTCCAAGTCTCGCGGTCTTTGTTAGAGATCACGTGATCGAGGAGCGTCTCCTCTCGATCGCCGAGCAGGGAGCTGTATTCCTTCATCGGTAATTCGGTGACTAGGACGATCTGCGCGGCTGGCATCACCTGGCGACACATGGTCAGAAGCGAGAGGTCGGGAACATTCAAAACGTGGAGGTCGATCCCAGGACTATGGGTGATCACTT
>CANJJY010000117.1 GCA_947474445.1 Oligoflexaceae bacterium | reverse complement strand
GGTTTTATGGTCGGCGCACGGGGTCAAGCTGGTTTTACATTCGATAAGAAGTCGGCAGGTCGGCTCTCTTTGCTCATTTTATTTGCGCTGCTGATCCCCGTCCGAGCTTGGGCGGAAACCAAGCTGCCTGGCGTGAGTATGAGTCTATACGACGTTGATGATCCAGACGCTTTCGTTCCAGCGCTGAAGATCATTGCTCTCCTGACCATTCTTGCTGTTGCGCCGGCCCTCATGTTGATGATGAGCTCCTTCACCCGCATCGTGGTCGTACTCAGCTTTGTTAGACAGGCTTTAGGTACGCAGACAATGCCGCCGAATCAAGTGATTCTCGGCCTTTCACTTTTTCTCACCTATTTTACAATGGGCCCCGTGATCGATACGATCAATGAAAAAGCCTACACACCCTATGTAGAAAAAGCGATCACACAAGAACAGGCGGTCACCGAAGCGATTCATCCTCTGCGCAAATTTATGATGCACGAGGTTAAAGAACCTGACTTAGCGGCCTTTTTCAATATTGCCAAACTGCCAAAGCCAAAAAATGCGGATGACGTCCCCATGCGGGTGTTGATACCCGCCTTTGTCGTTTCGGAACTCAAGACCGCCTTCCAAATTGGCTTTCTGATCTATCTGCCTTTTCTCGTGATCGATATGGTCGTGTCAGCGATCTTAATGGCCATGGGTATGATGATGCTGCCACCGACCGTTGTGGCATTGCCCTTCAAGCTCGTGCTGTTTGTCTTGGTCGATGGATGGAGCCTAATTGTTGAATCACTTGTTCGTAGCTTTGCGCTGAAGTGAAGAAGGAGATGAACTCATGACTGAACAACTAGTTTTGGATATCGCGCTGGAAACTATCATGGTGACGATGAAGGTTGCAGCGCCGGCGCTTCTCGCGACACTGGTGATAGGATTAGTGGTGTCAATCTTTCAGGCAGCTACTCAGATTAACGAACAGAATCTGACTTTTATCCCCAAGGTTATCGCGATGGGAGCCGCCATCGTTATCTGTGGTCCTTGGATCCTTAGACTTCTGATGAGTTTTACCGTCAATATGTTTCATCGGATCCCTCAAATCAGCCAATGATGAGCCAGTATGATTTACGGCCTTACAGTCGAATCGATACTCACGGGGGCACTGGTCTTCGTCAGAGTCAGTGGCATTCTGTTTGCTTTGCCATTCTTTGGTGATTCGCCGACGCCTTTGCAGGTGCGACTGCTTCTCGCAGTCGCCATTGCCTTTATGATTCAGGGTGTTCTGCCCTCGGATTGGATAAGGTCTTTTCCTAGCGATGCAATTGAATTTGGAGTTCTGGTTGTTCGTGAAGTCTGTGTGGGACTCTTCATGGGATTTGTGGGGCGACTTACCTTTGATGGAATCATCATGGCTGCCAGTCTCGTGGGATATCAAATGGGTTTTGGTACGGCTGACCTCTTTATGCCCGATGCCGATGCTCAGATGAACGCGTTTACCGCTACCCATCGTGTGATCATGATGCTGATTTTCCTCAGTCTCAACCTACATCACATGTATCTCGATGGAATCGCGCGTACCTTTGAGCTTATTCCAGCTGGGGCCGCTGTTCCTTCCAAGGAATTGGGCGGCTTTCTCATCCATGCGACCGCTGATGTCTTTCGCATCGCTGTGCAGCTCTCCGCGCCTGTCCTCGTTGCGTTGATGTTCGCTAATACAGCGCTCGGGTTGGTCGCGCGGACCGTGCCCCAGATCAACGTATTTACGATGAGTTTTCCCGTGGGATTTTTTGTGGGACTTATCGTCTATGCGAGCTGTTTACCATTTTTTCCACAGTGGGCCGATACACATTTTGAGTTGTCGCGCGTCCAGCTTATACAGACTATCCAGGGACTCCGTCCCTAAGAGGCTTTTATGGCAGAAGGCGAAGACGGACAAGATAAAACCGAAGACGCCACCCCCGAGCGTCGCGATGAATTTCGTGAAAAAGGGCAGGTGGCGGTTTCGCGGGAAGTGAGCTCGGTCTTTGTACTGGCCTCCTTTACGGGTCTGTTTGGCGTTTATATGATTCATCTTGTGGAGAAGCTCAGGCATTTTATGATTTCAAGGCTTGAGCATCTTGAAGTCGTTCAAATGACGGAAAAAACAGCGTATCGCTATCTTTCCGGAGTCAGCCAAGAAGTTTTTCTCATGATCGCGCCCGTGTTTCTCGCCACTACCGTGGCAGCTGTGTTTATCACGATGTCTCAGACGCGCATGAACTGGTCTTGGAAGCGGATTAGTCCTGATTTCAACCGCATGAATCCTCTCTCTGGCCTCACCAAAATGGTCAGCTGGGAGTCACTGGTCGAACTCCTGAAGAGTGTCGGCAAAATGCTCATTGTCGGGGGCATGGCCTTCTTGATTTTGAAAGGTGAGTGGACGCGCGTTCCTGGTCTTATCCAGATGCCGTATCTCCAAGCCTGGCAATATTGGGCGAAAATTACTTGGTTACTCTTTTGGTCTGTGCTTGGGCTTCTGATTTTTCTGGCCGCAGGCGATTACCTGTTCAATTTCATTTCTCTCGAAAACAAGTTAAAAATGAGCAAACAGGAAGTCAAAGAAGAATACAAAAAGAGAGAAAGCGATCCTCACGTCAAGGCTAAGATCAAGCGAATGCAGCGTGAAATCGCTACAGCCAAGGCTGTGCAGGCGACTAAGACGGCAACGGTCGTGATTACTAACCCGACTCACTTCGCCATCGCGGTGTCCTATGAAATAGGGATGAACGCTCCCATAGTTGTCGCCAAGGGACAAGATTTTCTCGCGCAACGTATGAAGGAAGTCGCCAAGGAAAGTCAGATACCTATCATTGAAAACAAACCCTTGGCTCGAACTCTCTACAAGATCTGCAAAGTTGGTCAGGAAATTCCTGAATCTCTCTATCGCGCCGTATCAGAAGTTATTCGTTACGTGTTCTTGCTCAAAGGCAAATCGATAACACGTAAGAGCTAGGAGATCTCGAAATGGCTACCGCCATCGTTGCAAAGAATCAGGAAAAACCTCCCTGGCTAAAACTGGTCCAGTCTCCGGACATCCAGTTTGCGCTTGGCTTGGTTGCGATCATCATTACTATGATCCTGCCGCTGCCTTCTTGGTTGCTTGATATCCTTCTCGCAACTTCTATTGCGAGCTCTCTGCTCATTCTGATGGTCGCCGTCTATGTGAAGGAACCACTCGAATTTTCGACCTTCCCCACTCTGCTCCTGATCACGACCCTGTTTAGGCTCGGCCTTAACGTAGCGACGACGCGGGCTATTCTGCTCGGTGCTCAGACTGGACATGTAAGTGCTGTCGTCCAATCCTTCGGTGACTTTGTCATTGGCGGCAATTACTTTGTCGGTTTTGTCTTGTTCTCGATCTTAGTGGTCATCAACTTTATGGTCATTACCAAAGGTGCAGGCCGCGTGGCTGAGGTTGGTGCTCGCTTTACCTTGGATGCAATGCCTGGTAAGCAAATGGCGATTGATGCCGAGCTTAATGCAGGCTTGATCGATAGAAAAGAAGCTCGGGAAAGACGTCAGAAGATCGAGCATCAGGCCGATTTTTACGGTGCCATGGACGGTGCGTCCAAATTTGTACGTGGAGATGCGATCGCCGGCATTATTATCACCGCTATCAATATAGTCGTTGGACTGATTCTCGGCGTGATGACTCATGGGATGAGCTTCAGTCAAGCAGCACAGCTCTATACACTGCTGACTGTGGGTGATGGGCTTGTTTCGCAGATACCTGCACTGATCATCTCAACCGCAGCTGGTATCGTCGTGACCAGGGCAGGGGCCATCGAAGAAGGTCTCGGCCAGACCATGAATAATCAATTGCTCAATAATCCGCGTGCCCTCTATATGGTGGCAGGCCTCTTAGGCATTTTAGCCATTGTGCCCGGCATGCCTATCGTTCCCTTTGGCATTCTCTCGGTCCTCACCTTTTTTATTGGTCGCTACGCAGTTCAGCTGATTGACTTGAAAAAACAGACGGCCGTCGCCAAAGAGTCTGAGCTTGCAAAGGATATGAAAAAAGACAGCATTGAATCGCTGCTCCATATCGAGGCTTTGGCCTTGGAAGTTGGCGTTGGTTTGATTCCCTTGGTCGATGGACAGCAGGATGGTGAGGTCCTGGAACGCATCGTATCGGCGAGAAAGCAATTCGCCCAGGAGATGGGAATCGTCGTCCCGATGGTCATGGTGAAAGACAACATTCAATTGAAACCAGGCGACTACCAGATACTCCTCAAAAACAACGCTATCGGACGTGGAAGCCTCATGGCCGACTACTATCTGGCCATGGATCCAGGGGATATTGTCGAAACGATCGACGGTATTCCAGGTAAGGAGCCAGCCTATGGACTGGACGCTGTGTGGATTAAACCGAGTCAGCGCGAAGAAGCAAGTTTCCGTGGCTATACGGTTGTCAACTGTTCCACAGTCATCGTCACTCACCTGACAAAACTTATTGAAGAATATTCGGCGGAATTGCTAGGTAGGCAGGAAGTGCAGAATCTCATCGAAGGCCTAAGGGAAGAAGCGCCGAAGGTGGTAGAAGAGGTGTTGGGCTCGGATCGACTTGGTCTCGGTGAAGTGGTTAAAGTTCTACAAAACCTCTTGGCGGAGCGGGTCAGCATCCGGGATTTGCGCTCCATCTTCGAAACTCTGGCCGATCACTGCCGCACCATCAAGAACCCAGATCTCCTGACCCGTTATGTACGCAAGTCATTGGGTCGTGGTATCATGAGGAAGTACTTAGCACCTGACGATCGACTGATCGTCATCACCTTGGATCGAGCCGTTGAAGACCTTATTGTTGCGGGTCTTCAGAATCGTGAAGATGGTACTACTTCGCTACAGCTTGAACCCGAGATCGCGCAGCGGATTCTCAATCGCATCGCAGAAACTCTCGAAGCTTTCCAGTCGACCGGCACCCAACCCATAATTCTCTGTGGCTCACTTATCCGCTGGGACATTCGCCAACTGGTCAATCGCTTCATTCCCGGAGTTGTTGTTATGGCTTTTGATGAGATTCCTTCGGGGACTCTGACTCGATCAATCGGTATTGTCACGCTCTGATACTGTTTCAAATATTGACATAGATAAGTCGGCCCAAGAGGAGTCGGATCATGGATATGAAGACATTTGAGGCTTTTACCATGCGCGATGCGCTGAAGGCTGTCAAAACCCACTTTGGGCAAGATGCGGTCATCCTGCATACGCGTGAAAAGAAACTCGAAGGATCGAAGGGCAAAGTCTATGAAGTGACGGCAGCCCGAAATAGCGAGACTACCGCAAAAGGTGGGAATCGCATCCACGGTGCAGAAGCGTCCGGGATCAAAGATAATTTAATTGAAATGGTCGATTATTTCAAAAACATAGAACGCGGAATCAAGGGGCTTGGAGAAGAGCTTGCGAAGCGTCAGGATCTGTTTCGCTTGGATGCCGGTCTTCACGAGATCAGAACCTTGATGTTTGAAGAATTCAGTAAGCGACGCGGCAGCTTTCTTGAAGATATGCCTGCGCCGATGTCCAAGCTTTTTCAAAGACTTCAGTTAATGGGAGTCGACGCCGCTGAACTCACCCGCCTTGCTGAATATCTAAAAGCTCTTGCTCCCAAGGAGCAAGCTTCGCCCGATGCGCTACTCGAATACTATCAGAGTCAAGCAATCCGGTGGATGATGAAGAGACTCAAGATTGCCCCGAAGTGGAATCCTGCCGCGGGAGAACAGGCTATTCACCTGGTCGTCGGCTCAGCTGGATCGGGTAAGACTTCTGCTTTGGCTAAAATCGCGGCGCAGCACCACCAGCATTATAAGCAGCGTTTGCTTTTGGTCTCCTATGACAACAAGCGGCTCGCGGCCCGAGAGCAACTGCGCATTCTTGCGAAGGTCTTAGATATTCGCTTCGAATCGGTCGATAGTCCTGAAGAAATTGGGGCTTTGGTTGATCGAACCAAAGAATGGGATCTTTGCCTGATCGATACCAGCGCGGAATGCCCGCGGGTAAAAGAAGATCTGGAAGATCTACTGGCCCTCAAGGACATGGATCTACCCCTGCACTTCCATCTTGCGCTCTCGATCACCGAGAAGGAGAGTCAGATGGATCGGATGATCAGAGGCTTTTCACCGCTTGGGATACAAAGCCTCATTTTTAATCGCTTAGATGAGTCTTGGAGTTACGGTGAGATCTTTAATCTCTGTCTGAGATGGAGCTTGCCTCTGAGCTACTTTGGAGTCGGGCGATCTGTTCCGGAAGATTTAGAGCGGGCCAGTCGCGAACGCGTAGTCGAGCGAATCTTTGGCCTTTAAAAAGGATATGACGGGAAATTATGAAACGACGAGACAAGAAGCCCTGGGTGATCAGCGTCGCAAGTGGCAAGGGCGGAGTGGGAAAGACCCTGACAACTGTAAATATGGCAATAGCGGCCCAGAGGTTTGGGTACAAAACTCTGATTCTCGACGGTGATCTAGGTCTTGCGAACGTGGACATTGTCCTGGGGCTAAGGGGCCGGTACAATATAAATGATGTCTTGGAATATCGAGCCGAACTCAAAGACGTTTTGCTCGAAGGACCTCTCGGAGTCCACATTATCCCATCTGGATCCGGAATCAATCGACTCGCAGACATGAAGCTTGTACAGCGTGTACAGCTTTTAGATAAAGTAGAGGAAATATCAGGTGATTACGATGTTTTGGTGATCGATACGGGAGCAGGTATCTCAGAGAATGTCTTGCACCTTAATTCGGTATCGGACGCTCTTATGGTCGTGACCACACCAGAACCTCACGCCTTGGCTGATGCCTATGCTTTTATCAAGGTAATGTGCGAGCATCATGGAAAAAGAGACTTTCATATTGTGATCAACCAAGTGATCTCTGAGTCGCAGGGCCTCAAGGTATTCCAGAGGCTGACCGATATTACCAAGAGATTTCTCAACCTGGATCTGCTGTTTGGAGGCTCTGTGCCGAAAGATGTTCTCATCGAAAGGTCAGTGATGTTGCAGCGAGCAGCGGACGAGAATATCACCCACACCCGTTCCGGACAAGCTTGGAATGAGGCGACCCGCCGCGTTATCGAGCACCTTAAAGAAAGACCTCGCTCTGAAGGTGCATCGGGAATCAGAAGCCTATTGTTTTCTCATACTAATCAGCGCAGCGCCGGTGCCCTTTAATCTAAGCGCTTTGGAAGGGAGATATTCCTATGAAGGGATTGGTAAAACGCTACAAGCAAGATACCAAAGGGGTCGATGGTAAGCTGCGCGATCAGCTCATCATGGACTACGCTCCCTTAATTCGCTTCGTGGCTCAGCGGATCGCAGCGCGCCTGCCTTCCAATATCGACATTGATGACCTCATCAGTGCCGGCGTCATCGGTCTGATGGATGCGATTGAAAAGTACGATCCTTCGCGTGATAACAAATTTAAGACTTATGCTGAATTTAGGATTCGAGGTGCGATTCTCGATGAATTGCGGTCGCAAGATTGGGTCCCGCGCTCGGTCCGTGACAAGGCCAAAAAAATCGAAAAGACCTATGCTGAACTGGAGCAGAAGTTTGGGCGGGCCGTATCTGATACAGAATTGTCATCAGCGCTCGGCATCGAACTCGATGAATATTACGATATGATCGCCAAGGTCAAAGCGGTCACGCTCCTGTCGATCGACGAGTTGTCGGGTCCGAATCAACAAGACCGCAAGAGTCTCCTTGAGTGCCTGGAAAACGTAAGTTCGAAGAACCCTTTCACTCAGCTCAAGAGCAAAGGTGTCCGCGATCTCCTCGTTAAGCATATCGAAGAGCTTCCGGAAAAGCAGAAATTGGTACTTTCGCTCTACTACTATGAGGATCTAAACCTCAAAGAAATTGGCAAGATTCTTGAAGTTACAGAGTCTCGAGTCAGTCAGTTACATACTCAAGCTGTCGAGAAACTGCGTGCGAAACTTAAACCTATTTTGACCGATTAGAAAAGGAGACCATATGACTATCCTCAAACCCGATCTCAAGATCTTAGTCGTTGACGATTTTCCCACGATGCGGCGGATCGTTAAGACACTGCTCAAGCAAAATGGATTCAATAATTTTACCGAAGCTGAAGATGGCGAAGAAGCCTATAAGATTCTTCAGCAACATGGCGATTTCGAGATGATCGTCTCGGACTGGAACATGCCCAACATGACGGGCTTAGAGTTCCTTAAAACAGTTCGAGCCGATGCCAAATTCAAGCATCTCCCCTTTCTGATGGTGACGGCCGAAGCGGAAAAAGAAAACATCATCGAAGCAGTTAAAGCCGGTGTTAGCAATTACATCGTCAAGCCTTTCACAGGCCAAGCCTTGAAAGAAAAGCTCGATAAAATTGACCAAATGCTCAAAAAGCAAAAAGCGGCGAAGTAGATTTTTAAGAGTCTTGTGGGGTCTTTCTCCACCAACCTGTCGGAGTATCTCAGATGACCCAAGAACTTGAAGAATCGAATAATCCGCTGTTCAATGAGGATCTCGTTAAGAAATACCCACGCTCGAACCGGCGGCTATCCCTCGCTGTTGCGCGCTATGGATTGTCTGCGGAGCTCAACCAGGATGATGCTCAGACGGTTCACATTAGCCCCTATGGGATTCAATTCCGCGCCTCGGAAACCTACGAGGAAGGTCAATTGCTGAAGATTCACATTAATTTGCCGGATTACTGGGAACGTAAGCAGCGATTTGTCGATTACAGCCGCATCGATACGCCCGGAAATTTCAAGATTCTGGCTAAAGTCGTCTCTACAGAAGAGGTCGGTAAGCGCGGAAAGAAGCGCATCATCTTGGCCCGAACTGTGAATATGGACGAGGTCGATGAGCAAGTTCTTAAGGCCTTTTTGCAAGAAGGATAGAGCTCCATGAGCAACCTCCTCCTCATCGCACTGATCGGCATGGACTTCTTTTTATTAGGCTTAGTCCTGATAGCCCTGCGACGTCGGCAGAGTCCAGATCTACTCGGTATCCTGAAAGAGATGGATCAAGAACAGCGAGTTCTCAAAGAGCTGCGCGATTCCATCCGAGACGACCTCGATCAAAAAATGGTCGAGGTGAAGCGCATTTACGAAAAAGTCACGGTAATCGCTACGGACGCAGAGATGGAACTCAAATCATCGAGCGATTTTGTCAGCAAGGAAGTGGCGGCCGTGCTAGAAGAGGCGCGAAGAGAGCTGGAAGCCCCATTAGAAGAGATCGCGAGTCAGCGGACACGCCTCAGCGCTCTATTGCAGAAAAGTAAGCAAGAGAGACAAATTCTTCAAAAGTCGATGGCGCGCGCAGAGAAGTTAAGCCGGTTTTTCGACCGGCGCATTCCCTATCAAGAAGTCCTCGAAGAAATCGAGGATAAGAAATACAGTGATGCCCGCTTTCTTCTCTCCAAAGGCTTGAGTGCCCAGCAGGTCGCGTCTGAACTCAATCTTCCCGAGACGGATGTGCAACTGATCGCTTCGATGGGAACTTGAAAGAGCTTGTCTCTCAAGACTTTTCAAGTCTTGGCGCAGAAATCGATGACCATCTGACCTAGTCTTTTGCTGTCTTCCGCTAATAGTAAATGACCGCCTTCAGCTACAAGTTGAAGACGTGCTCCTGGAATTAACGCGGCTATTTCCGAGGCTGCGGCTAGAGGTATGACGGTGTCATCTGTTCCATGGATGATAAGGGTCGGCGCGGCGATCCTAGGCAAGAGGTCGCGCGTATCAAATCCAGCAATTGCTAGGTGCTGCGCCGTCGCTCGGGACTCAAAACCATCGCTTTGAATTGCCGTCAGGATCTGTTTCGCCATGGCTTGCATCAAAAGCTTATTGCGTGCATAGAAACCGGCCGAGACATACTTTTTCAATCGAGATTCTACCTCTGGCAATTCCCGCCCCCAAGGCTCAAAACTCAGCGAAGCTAGATAACCTGAAGAAGCGGCGGTTGACACCAAGACCAGGTGATCGATGAGCTGGGGATTGCGCGCAGCCAAGAATTGACTCACGATTCCGCCCATGGAAATGCCCATCAGGTGGCTCCGTTTGACTCTACAGTGAGTCCAAAGAGCCAAGATATCCTCTACCATATCATCCAAGCGAATGGGTCCTTCTTCGCTGGTTTGCCCAGATCCTCGATTGTCAAAAATGAGACAGCGAAAGCCTGCTGCGACAAAGACCTTTGCGAGGAGTTTAAAATCACGGCTACTGCGGGTGTGTCCGTTGACCAAAGTGAGCCAAGGTCCGGTTTCGCCGAGAACTTCATAGTAGAGAGCCGCAGTGGGCCTTTGGAGAATCGGCATAGAAAGCTCCCGCATGCCTGAGAAAAGAGACAATCGGAAGGATTATGCCGGATGACTTTGATAAAGGCCAGTGAACGAAATAAAAAAAGGTGGTCACGCTGACTGTTTAAAAGTCTGTCTGGCGTTTTTTACTTCCTTAACTACGGTCGGATTTGGCTTCAGGCCTTTTTCCTTTAGTTCTTGGGCTACTTTGGCAATAGCGTTGTAAGCTTTTTCATAGGTTGGATCGGCGATGTAGGCGGCGCCAAGCGCTTTGAAGCTTTGCTCGAGGTCACCTTTTTTGCGATAGGCTAGGCCTTGATTGTAGTGCAGGAGATAGAGCCGAGCTTTGTCGGCTAACATCTTCATGGCATTGTTGTAGGTAGTAATACCCTGATCGAAGAGACCCTTACTGACTTGCGAAATCGCGAGATTGTTAAAGGCTCGGGCGAGTTCGTTGCCGTTTTCAGTCTCCGCGATCAGCTGCTCGGCAAGCGTCAGGTTGCCTTCCTTAAAGGCCAGAGTCGCCATCTGATCCTTACATTCTTGATTGCCTTTGTCGGCACGCATAACATCGTCGAACACTTTGCGCGCTTCTTCATGTTTATCGGCTTCGATATAGGCGGTACCTAGATTGATTTTATTCGAGAGATTTTTGGGCGAAATCACGACGATCTTCTGCAAGATTGCGATCGCTTCTTCGTGTTGTCCTTT
>CANJJY010000116.1 GCA_947474445.1 Oligoflexaceae bacterium | reverse complement strand
GGAAATACCCGTTCCCATCCCGAACACGGAAGTCAAGCTTCTCAGCGGCAATGGTACTGCAAGTTTACTTGTGGGAGAGTAGCTCGGTGCAGCCTTAAAAAATAGCAAAGCCCCTTATCTAGAAATAGGTAAGGGGCTTTGTCTTTGTCCCTTTTCTTTCGTAGACAATGCTTCCCATCACTTTTAATCTGAAAGTATTCTAGGGGATCTTTACGCGTTTAAGAGGGTGCGGATGAAAATACTCCTGACAGGTGGAGCTGGCTTTATTGGATCGGAAGTGGTGCGTCAGCTCATCGAGCAAGGGCAAGACGTTGTCAACATCGATAAGTTGACCTATGCCGGTAACCTCGACTCCCTCCAGTCGATCGCAGGTCGGCCTAACTATCAATTCGTTAAACTTGATATCTGCGATGCGACCGGCCTTGCTCAGGTGTTTCAGACGCATCGTCCTGACGCTGTAATGCACCTGGCCGCTGAATCTCACGTCGATCGCTCGATCGCGGGACCGCGGGCTTTTATTGAGACCAATATCATTGGAACCTTTACCCTGCTCGAAGCAGCTCGGGCCTACTGGGACAGCTTGCCTGCCGATCGCAAAGAGCGCTTTCGCTTTCTGCACGTCAGCACGGATGAGGTTTATGGAACTCTCGGCGAAGAGGGTTACTTTACGGAAGAAACCCCGTACCAACCCAACTCTCCCTATTCAGCTTCCAAGGCTGCATCCGATCATCTCGTTCGCGCCTGGCACCATACCTATGGCTTTCCTATCCTGACGACCAACTGCTCGAACAACTATGGGCCTTATCATTTCCCTGAAAAGCTCATTCCCCTCATGATCATCAACGCGATGCAGGGCAAAGCCCTCCCGGTCTACGGCAATGGCCGTAACGTGCGCGACTGGCTCTACGTCGGCGACCATGCCCGTGCCCTGCGTCTCGTGCTTGAAAAAGGACGTTTGGGCGAAACCTATAACGTCGGTGGACTCTCGGAAATGACGAACATCGAAGTGGTGCGAAATATCTGCAGCATTCTCGATGAGCTTTTGCCGCGGGCCACCCCCTATGAAAGCCTGATTAACTACGTCACCGATCGCAAGGGCCATGACTTTCGATATGCGATTGATTGCAGCAAGCTGACGCGAGAACTCGGGTGGAAACCCCTGGAAAATTTTGCGAGCGGTCTCCGAAAAACCGTCCAGTGGTATATCGATAATGAAGTATGGTGGCAGAGAATTCAAAACGGCAGCTATCGAAATGCTCAGGGCTCACAGCTGAGTAAGGAGGAATCGCGATGAAGGGAATTATTTTAGCCGGAGGTTCGGGCACGCGTCTGGCGCCCCTCACCAATGCCGTGAGTAAGCAGCTCCTGCCCATCTACGACAAGCCCATGATCTATTATCCCCTCTCGACGCTCATGCTGGCGGGCATTCGGGATATTCTTTTGATCACAACGCCTCACGAGGCCGTTCAGTTTAAAACCCTTCTGAAAGATGGAAGCCAGTGGGGTATCAATCTTGAATATGCCATTCAACCAAGTCCAGATGGATTAGCTCAAGCTTTTATCATAGGTGAAAAATTTGTCGGCAATGACACAGCCTGTCTGATCCTTGGCGACAATATCTTCTATGGCAGCGGTCTTTCGAAAATGCTCCAGGACGCTGCGCAGCAAAAAGATGGCGCCACAGTCTTTGCCTATCATGTGACCAATCCCGAGGCCTACGGCGTCGTGGAATTTGATGCCAAGAATCAGGCGCTTTCTATCGAAGAAAAGCCGAAAAATCCTAAATCCCAGTATGCAGTTACGGGGCTTTACTTCTACGACAACTCGGTACTGTCGATCGCTAAGGCCATCAAACCCTCCAAGCGTGGTGAGCTCGAAATCACCGATGTCAACTCCCGCTACCTCGAGCAGGGAAAACTCAAAGTAAAAATCATGAATCGCGGTTTTGCCTGGTTGGATACGGGCACGCATGAGTCCTTTCTCGATGCGAACAACTTCATCGCTGCCGTTCAAAAACGTCAAAATTTTCTGATTGGTTCTCCCGAGGAAGTGGCTTGGCGCATGGGATACATCGACGAGACTGCGCTCGTCGCTCTCGCCGAAAAGATGATTAAAACCGATTACGGCAAACATCTGTCACAGCTGGCTCGCTTGGGCTGATACGGACGGCAACCCCTTTCGCAGAATGGGATACTTTATGGTCGCTCTCAAGGACATGCGCATTCTGATCACGGGGGTTCAAGGCCAAGTGGGCTTTGAATTGGCGAAGATTTTGGCCTATTCCGGCGCTCAGATTTTTCTTGGCGCTCGCCGTTTGAATGGAGAGAAGCTCTTTGGGCTTCCCACTGTGGCCATCGACCTGTTTCAAATCAAAGCCTTGCGTGAAACGCTCGTCACTCTGAAACCTCATCTCATTATCAATCCTGCCGCCTACACCGCGGTGGATAAGGCCGAATCGGAACAGGATTTGGCCTATCTGGCGAATCGCGATGCTCCGGCGGTCATGGCGGAAGTCCTGCAAAAACTCGGGGGAGGTCTCATTCATTTCTCGACCGATTATGTCTATAATCCGGCCGATGATAAGAGCATTCACGAAGACGATCCCAAACATCCAGGGAATGTCTATGCAGCTTCAAAGTGGGCCGGAGAGCAGGCCATCTCTGCGATGGACATTCCCTCTCTCATCCTAAGAACCTCCTGGGTCTATGGGATTCAAGGTCAGAACTTTGTAAAAACCATGCTTCGTTTGGGGCGGGAGCGAGAGCAGCTGGCTATCGTCGCCGACCAGTTTGGGGCTCCAACCGCGGCGACTACTTTAGCTCAAGCGGTCTATACGATCCTCATGCGTGAGCCTTTGGATCCTCTCGGCTATCTAAAAGCCCATCGGGGTGCCTATAATATTGCCGACCAGGGGCAAACCAACTGGCATGCGTTTGCCCTAGAGATTTTTACTCTAGCCCGTCAGCTCAATATCGATCTCAAGGTTGAGCGCGTGGAACCCATTCTCACCGCAGCCTATAAAACCCCAGCCCAGAGACCGCTGAACTCTCGGCTGAATCTTGAGAAACTGCAGAAAACCTTGGGCTTTTATCCGCAGCCCTGGACATCCATGCTGGCGAGTTTTCTCTTTCAAGCGCGTTTGAGCGTATCGTGAGCATAGATCAAGACGAGCTGCCGTCAGAAAGTTTTTTGCGCCGCGCGATGCGTAAATTGATCGTGATGGGATATGGGGCGCTGGCCCCCTTGCGGCGTCACCCTACTCAGATCGACCGCATTTTTTTGCCCTTTCTGCCTAAAGATCGACCCGATCAAGGTCGCGTACGCTTACTCGTCATTGTTCCTTTCAAGGATAAGGTCGAACTCACGCAGATGTGTTTTCGCGGACTACTCGAGCAGGATCGAGACGGGATCGATCTCTGTGTCGCCTTGGTCGACAATAATTCAAGTGAAGCAGGAACAAGGGCCTGGCTTGATGAGCTGCAAGCTCATCCTCCCAAGGATTTTGCCGTTCGCCATCTCAGCTATCAACAGCCCTTTAATTTTTCCTTTCTCAACAATCAAGCGGCTCGAGACTGCGCCGATTTCCGCGCTGACGTCATTGCTTTCATCAATAACGATATCGAATTTACCGAACGCAAGACCTTGCAAACCCTGTCGCGTTTGGCAGCCTCTGACCCACGGGTCGGAGCTCTTGGCTGTACCTTGATTTATCCTGATCACCGGATCCAGCATCTGTTCGTCTACACCGGCAGTAAGATCGTTGGCAGCCATCCTCTGCGAGGCCGACCTTTGAATCTCAAGGACCCTTGGTTTGACTCTCTCCGGCAGGTTCCCGCCGTCACGGGGGCTGTGATGTTCCTGCGAAGTCAGGATTTCAAGGCCGTTGGTGGCTTTGATGAGGAACTCGCGACCAGTTACCAAGACGTTGATCTTTGCATGAAGTTTCAGCAGCGGGGCCTCGTCAATGTCTGCGCCCCCTTCCTCGTCAATATTCATCATGAAACGCAGACGCGATCGAAGACTCCGAACTATCGCGAAGCAGCCTACGCCTATGCGAAGTGGGGAGATTTCTTGCGTCGGAATGAAGCTGTTCCCCCGATCTATAGCCGACTGGCAGAAAACCTGGTTCCCGGTAACGCTTTTTTTGATCGTCTCTTTCAGTTTTTTCCACAGGTAGCTCCTCCGTCCCATCTCCAAGCTCCGGGTCCAGCAAAAGAGCATTCTTGACCGAAATTATTCTCGGACAGGTCCTTTGCTCTTGTCTTGACCGGGAGAGTGGGCTCGTGTTCTCTTGAGGCATCACCTTTGGGAAAGGACTGACATTATGCTGACATCACCTTTTAAAAGCGACGTTCTTAAGGGGCGCGTAGCGCTCATTACCGGCGGGGGCAGTGGCATTAATTTCGGCATAGCTAAGGTCTTCGCCAGTCATGGCGCAGATGTGGCGATTATGGGGCGACGCGAGGAAGTTCTCAAAGCAGCTGTCGCCGAACTTTCAAAATTTGGTGGGAAAACCTTTTATAAGACCGGCGATGTCCGTGATGCAGAGGCCTGTGAGGCCGTGATCAACGCAACGGCGGAAGCCCTGGGCGGCATTGATATCCTGATCAATGGTGCGGCAGGTAATTTTCTCTGTCCTCCCGAAATGCTGTCTTCAAACGGTTTTAAAACCGTCATCGACATTGACCTCAACGGCACATTCAATATGTCACGCTGTGCGTTTACCCACCTCAAAAAGAGTCAGGGCCTTATTATCAATATATCGGCCACCCTCCATTACAAGGGAACGCCTTTCCAAAGTCATGTGTCTGCGGCGAAAGCCGGTATCGATGCTTTGACGATCAATCTGGCCGCCGAATGGGGGCCCTTTGGCATTCGTGTCTGTGGAATCGCCCCCGGTCCCATTGGAGACACCGAAGGTATGCGCCGCCTCGCGCCTGGTGAAATTGGCGAGAAACTCAAACAAGCCATCCCGCTGAAACGCTATGGGACAACCGAGGAAATTGGGATGGCAGCCCTCTTTCTGTCATCGTCAGCGGCGCAATATATTACTGGTGAAACCCTTGTCGTCGATGGAGGCGAATGGCTCGCTCGTCCATCTCCTGTTCCGCGTGAGCTGGTGGAAAAAATGGTTGCTGCGCAGACCCGGAAGGAGCCTTCGGCTTAAACGCGGAATTAATATTTCAAAAGGTAGAGCACCCATTTGAGATATTCATTGAAGACGGCAAGAAAATTAATTTCCTTTGCATACCAAACTTCAGGCGCGGGCGATGAAGAGGAAGTGATCTGATAGTGAGCAGGATTGAGGTGACGGTAGACCCAAGCTGCTCGACTTGAATGATACCAGCTTGTACAGATAATCAGATGCTTCGCCTCAGGGAGTTCCTCTTGTACAGTTTGGAAGGCAGCGGCCGCTTCCTCAAAAGTACTCGACACGGCTGTCTTGCGATTATAGATAAGCGCCTCAGCAGGCACATCCAGCTGAAGGAGATAGCGATAGGTGGTCTCTCCATCGGATAAGCGCAGATTGCGCTCTTGCAAGGGGGTCGACTCGTCATTGACGAAGACAATCTTTGGAGCGACTCCCCTTTTCCACAGCTCAGCAGCGTAAGGAATGCGATCGTTGACGTCGCCCATAAGCACGATGATCGCATCAGCCTTTTCCGGAAAAACCGGCTTTTCAATTAATATCTTTGCTGGCCATTGACGACTCGCTGGAAGGGCGAGCGGTAGAAGGCCGATGAGCAGTAGGATCAAGGCGAAAGTGCTGATGATCGCGCGACAAGACAGGTGGCGCCTTTGTTTGAGCATGTTAGACCATCGTTCCTTCTGTCGAAGGAACAATCCCCTCGTTGAGCATAAGGCTCATTTTAGTCATCAGTTTTTTGTGAAAATTATAGACCTGCCGTTTAAAGACCGCGGGGTCTTCGGAAGGCTTGGGTGGATAGATAGGGGCACTAATATAATGGTCGAGTTTAACAGGTCGCGGAATTCCCGTGGGGCCGATGCCGCGTGCAAAGAAAAAAGGTAGGCGGAAATGCTGATAAACCCAACGCGTGAGACTGCTTTCGTAAACACTGAAGATATCATCGGCGCGAGGGCAGGCGGCGAGAATCACCGGAACTCCTGCTTCAATAGCAAGACGCGCAAAGCCCTTTCTCCGTTCCCAATAGACTTTATAGCGCTCGGAACTTGGCCTTAACGATTCTTGCATCCCGCCTGGAGCCAGATAGATGAGTTCTCCGTTGTTTAAAAGGGCTGTCGCATTCTCTGGGCTCCCGACAAAACACCCGAGCTTTTCCATCAATTCCCCGAGACCGGGGAAAACATAAAAGGCCCGATCGATCAAGGAACGCGGCATGCGTCCGGTCATTTCAAAAACAGCGAACATCAGCAGCAGCATGTCGTAGGTAGCGAGACTGTGATTGGTCGCAATAATGGCCGGACCGCGCTCGAGAATATGATCGACACCGTGCACTTCGTGTCGATGATAGGCACGCATCGCATGCAGGAGAGGGGCTAATTTGAGCGCGAATTCTTCGTCCATGACACTTCCTGCTAGATCGTAAAGCGTCCTCGAAACACGAGTTGTCCAGGTCCGGCAAGAGTCACCGGATCATCCACAGCGGATTGTTTAACGAAGAGGCGACCTCCCGGCATGTCGATACCGAGCCAGTGACGACGATCGCTGAGACCCGAGGCAAACGCCGCTGCGCCTATCGCTGCCGCGCCACTTCCACAGGCTTGAGTCTCGCCAGCTCCGCGCTCCCAGACATAGGCCCGATAAATCTCATCAATAGGAGCGCCGAGGATCTGGGCCGAGATGCGCCTATCATCATCGCTTACGGTTTGACTGCTGATGAGATGGACGTTGATGCCATCCCAAAGCGGTGAGTCCTGCAGTATGGGGCCAATTCGCCTCAGCAAATCGCGATTGGCTTGGTCGATTTGAAAAATCAAATGTCGATTGCTGATGCTGACGAGAGACCAGTCGGCTTTCAGTTCCGGCATACCGAGCGATTGGGCTCGGGCCGCGATATAAGTTTTTACTGGTGCATAGTCTGAGTTGGCTTGATTGATCACGGGAACACCCATTTCAACGGCCACGAGAGGAAGTTGTCCCGAGCGTACCGCGTTGATACCACCCAGGTAGCGACAGTGAACCAGACTGCTTTCAAGCTGGAGATCGATGCCTTCGGGCAAGTCGACCTTGATGTCAGCTTCCTGATGGCGCCGGAGTATACTGAGCGCCGCACATCGAATACCATTGCCGCAGGTTTGTGCAATTGATCCATCGCTGTTGATGATGCTGAGTTTATGAGGCAAAAGATCCCTGCTGCTTTTGACGTGAAGCACGAGGATTCCATCCGCTCCTATTCCGCTCCCGTCTCGACTGCAAAGAGTCGAAGCTTGCCGTTTAAGGCTATTAAAGGTCGACTGGTCATGGGTAAACCACGTCAGGATAAAATCGTTTTTCGCTCCGTGCCACTTCTCAAATTCGAGTTCCATCAGGCGTCTTCCTTTTGCGGAATTGCACAGAATTTATAGCCTCTACCCCGCACGCTCTGAAGCAGTTGGGGATGGGAAGGGTCGCTTTCCAGGTATTTGCGGAGGCGCATAATAAAGTTATCGACCGTTCGCGTCTCAACGTTACCGTGGACTCCCCAGACTTGAGTGAGCAGATGTTTACGGCTCAACACTTCCTCGGGATGTTCGAGGAATTCGCTTAGAACTTTAGCTTCGAGTGCGGTGAGTACAAACTGTCCCTGGGGACCTTGCAGTTCAAAGGTATCGGTGTTCCATAATATTTCCCCAAAACGGAGTTTCTTGGCTGGCCCAGCTCTTTTTTTCTCGAGCAATTCGCTGCGATCAGCCATTCTTTTGACCCGCAAGAGCAGCTCTTGCAGACTGAAGGGTTTGGTCATGTAATCATCAGCCCCACGCTCGAGGCCTTGAATAATGTCATTTTCAGCGGCTCGCGCCGTCAGCATCAAGATGCCGGTCACTCGATCCTTGGCCCGAATATAGGTCAAAATCTCGAATCCATTGATTTCTGGTAGCATGACGTCGAGAATGATCAGTGCAAAGGGACCCGCTCTTTCATAAAGTTCGATAGCTTGCCGACCGTCAGAAGCAACGGTGACTTGGAAGCCTTCAGCGTGAAGATTGAGCTCCATATTGAAGGCCAAATGGGGTTCATCTTCGACGAGGAGAATATGCTTGGGTCCAGCGGTCATCAGGTTTTTGGCGTCCTTTCGGCGTAAAGCGAAACGCGCATTTTTCAATGCACTTCAACATAGTCTCATGCTTCTAATAGCTCAAGATGCATTCGCGGGACAGGGCAACGGTAAAGGTCGCTCCTTTGCCTATGCCCTCGCTCTCGACCCAGACCCTCCCGCCGAGCGAATGAGTGATCGCACGGACAATGTAAAGCCCAAGGCCTGTGCCTCGGACAGCTTGCTTTTCAGCCCGCGGAGAGCGATGAAACATACGAAAGACTTTCCTTTGTTCGGCTTTCGTCAAGCCGATGCCCGCGTCCTGAAAAACGATCCAAAACTCATACTCTTTCACAATGACGCGGATGTGGATGGGCGATTGCAGCGGCGAGTACTTTACGGCATTTTCCAGCAAATTTCCCAAGATCAGCGTGAGTGCGAGGCGTGAACTGCGAAGAATCATCGTCGACGAGCATTCAATAGACAGCCGTTGTTCGAGGTGGCGATCGAGGGGTTGCGACTGATCGGATAGATGCAGGAGTAAGTCCCTAAGAGGAATTTCCTCTTCTTGCTTTTTATAATCAACAATCCCACGGTCAAGACGGCCTGCAATCAAGATCCGATCGACTAATTGAGCCAATCGTTCGAGGTCCTTTTCGACCATGGAGAATATCTTATCGCGCGTTAGCTGAGGCAGCTGACGCTTCTGTAAGGTTTCAAAACTCAGCTGCAGACTCGACAGCGGTGAGCGGAGTTCGTGGGTCACGCTCGAGACAAACGATTTTTGTTGATTCAGGAGGCTGCTCTGAATCTGAGTGAAAACGAACAGAACGACGGTGCCGACGAGGATAATACCGAGAAGGACGCAACCGACGACCAGAGTGAAAATCCCTGTTGCCGGGCTAAAAAGAGTGCTGGATCCGATCATTTTTCCGAGTTTCGCCAGAGTTTCCTGCTGGTTTAAAAACCAAAAAACCCAGAGGACCAGGATAGCAATCCAGACAATCTGTAAAAAGACAAACACCACAATGGGATGTGTCAGCCACTTGATCAGTCGCAGCATCAGCTGAGTCAGCTGGCGGGTCTGCATAGTCCCAATCCTTTTGTCGTGGACATGAAGGGAAAAGGGGGCCGAAGTGCCCCACTATCAGCCTATGGTAGCCAATCTTGAGGACGCTGACCAGAACTGCCGAGCTTGGTGAGGATTAGGGTCTGGTTTTACCGCCCGTTGTGGCGACGTTTGAACCGAACTGAGCTTTCAGCTTTTGGGTCTGACGGGCAAATTGCTTGCTGACGAGGGCCATCAGGAGTTGACCGATCAGATGCGCTTGCTTGTCGGAGACATGCTCAAACGAGAGAGCAACCTTGGTGCCAGAAATAAAGACGCGGCGAACCTTGGCCGATATTTTCATGAAATCGCCCGCTTCATACTGCAGGTAGTTGGCGATAGGGATATTGAGTTTTAGCTGGTCGCCCTGTCTGAAGATGATGTCTTTGTCGGCAATCAGCACGGCACCGTGCATGCTGATGTCGACAATATGAGCTTCGATGTGCTCGTCGAGAGTCAGGTGAAAGAAATTGATGGGAATATTTACCGAGTAACGCCGACTGCGTCGATGGTTTTGATTGTCGACTCCGCTTTTGATGCGAGACATAATCTGTTGCCGAGGAGCACCGGGATAAACAATGTATTCGTCGGCCTCATGATAGAGCAGCAGATCCTGATGATAAATTTCTACCAAAGCCTCGGCATCACGAGTTAGGAACAGCACGGGAATCAACTCCGATCGCCGCTTTTCCTTCAGCAATTTCACGAGGCTCATCACTACATTTTTTTCAGCAAATTCATCGCTCATGACGAGCAAAGAAATATTGCGCCCAAATTGACGTTTGAGTTCGTCCGCCGATTTAGGATTGGAAACGGCAAGTTGCGGGTGAGATTTGCGGATGTATCCCTCCATGGCAAAGGAGAGATCTCGATCGAAACGTTCCCCTAGGGCGAAAATCACATAATTTTTGCGTTTTTTGCGTGGTCCCTGAAGGTATTCTTCAATCTTTGCTGCATTCTTATCTTCCATCTCTCTGACCTTTAGAAAAGGTTATAGCGACCCGCGCCTTTATCTTTGCTCAGAACTTTGTGGTATCGGTCGGCCTCGCTTGAGCGGCCGCTTGGGTCGACTCCTCATGGAGCAGATTTTGTGTATGTTTATAGAATGTCTCAGCTTTTTTGAGTAAAGCGTAGTTGCGATCGGCGGGCGATGAAAGCGCTGTGTTTTGAATATAATTTTTCCACGCTTCATTGGCCTTTTGCAAATCGAGTGAATTCTGGGTGATGGCCCAGCTTCGATGGAGGCTGAGCGCTCGATAGTAGTAAAGACTATGGAGAGCTTGCGTATAGCGATCTTGCGGGACGAAGCGGAGCTGAGGTTCGATGCGTCCCATCATCTCCACTGTCTGTTTCCAGTAGGAAAGGGCTGTTTGCGGCTCGGCGACAGCGATCTGTTCGCCCGCATGGTAGAGCGCGACCGCTTCATTGATGTGTGTGCCGATAAATCGTTTATCTGTAAAATTTGCGATTTCAGGTCGAGCTGTGACGCGATGAAAGGCTGCCGCTGCACGGATCGGATCCTGCTGGCGATTGAGGAGTAATTCACCAAGTTCATGTTGGACGAGAGGATAGAGGGGATTATTTTCTGGGAAATTCTCAAGCAGAATCAATGCTTCAGGCAAGCGATGGGCATCGGCTAAAAGGCGAGCTTCGCGTCGAATATCCTTTTCTAAGC
>CANJJY010000115.1 GCA_947474445.1 Oligoflexaceae bacterium | reverse complement strand
TCAAAAAAAGCCATGGTCCGGACTTCGATACTCTCGCGCTTCCGCGCGTTCGGTGCGGTGTAGGGATCCTCAAAGGCGGTATGGCCCATGAAGCGCGCCCGACCGTCTTCGGCCGAATCGTAGGTCTTCAAGAGGAGAGCCTGGTTCGCCTCCATCCGCGGGAAGTAATACCAACGATGGCTGGCCGCATGCCGCATCACATAGATCTCTCCGGTCCGTTCCCGATACTTGAGTTCCATGACGAGCATATCGCCAGGGTCTGCCGTCGTCGCATCGCACATCGCGAGAGGTAGCTCTTCGACCGTTTCGTAGAGCGGCTTCCACACGTTGTAAAAAGCTACGCGACCCGACAGCAAACGCTCCGCCTCATTCGGTAGGATGTCACGCACCCGCTGAGGTCCCGAACGCACGGTGTAATCGCTGTGCACCAGGAGGACAGCGGGCCGTTGAACGGTCGTCTGTACGCTGAGGTCGGCGGGCAGGCGCTTGCGCACGGTGTGATCGAAGATTTCGACCCGCGAAGCTCCCGTCTCGGCTTTGACAAAGTCGATGACCTGTTGATAGAAGACGGCCCGCAAGGCCGCATCATCGTCATAGGCGGTAAAAGGCGCTGTAAAAGGGCGCAGAGCAAAACCTTGCACGTCCAAATGAAATTCTTCAACCCGCGGCCAGCCGTTCCAGATCGTGACTTCTTTTAAGTCGGTACCGGGAGGATTGAGTTCGACACCGGGCTCCGGATCGTAGAAGTAGTAATCCAGTGGACGTCCATTATCGACGGTATAATTGAGGGTGGCTGTCACCGATTCAAAGGTTTGCATCGTCGTTCCTAAACAAATGAATTAAAGCGAAGCGCTCGCCGCCATCGATTCAGCCTGAGGCGCCTGTCGCGTCAAGGTAAAGCCTGGTCCCACGTAGGTGGCTTCCCAGCAGGGCAACTTCTCGACGCCTTCTGTCATCCAACGGCGCAGATGGGGATAGGGGGCGAGTGGCAGCTGCTGATAGGGATGCAGGTGCAGGGGAGCCGCGAGAGCGATATCGGCGATCGTCGGTTGATCGCCGCAGACCCATGGACTTTCACTCAGACGCGCATCGAGAATGCCGGCCAGCTTGTGAAAGTTGGCAGCCTGAGCCTGCAAGACGGCATCATCAGCTGTTTGACTCAAAAGAGGTTTGACGCAATTTTCGACGAGATAAACATAGCAGCTCGGGAACCAGCTCGATGACTCCCAGAGCAGCCAGCGATTGATGTCGGCACGTCTGCGCAGGTCCTGAGGATAGGCCTGGTATTTTTCGACTTTGTCGGCTGCGTATTGCAAAATGGCATTCGATTCCCAGAGCACCAACTCGCCATCGACGAGCGCGGGCAAGGTGGCGTTCGGATTGATACGCAGATAGCTCGGATCTTTTTGTTCGGATTTAAAGTAGTCAACATGAACTAGTTCAAAGTCGACGTCGAGCAAGTGAAATCCCGCCAAGACCTTGCGACAGTTGACTGTAATAGGATCAACGTAAAGCTTCATGTGTGCCCCCACAGCGATACCAAACTAAAAAAAATTTTGAAAACTGTCGAACTTGTATTTTCTATTCAGAGAACTTGCAAGGTCTGGTTTTAAATCCTTACGCAAATCCAACGATCAACCTAGTCGACGACGAAAGTCAGCGAAGGAACGAAGCTGATCGTCGCATCAAAAATTTTTTTCGTGCAGAGGATAGAGGAATATTCAGGATGCAAATGAATCAGGCCTTATGGCCTTTAAATCAATGTCGGATCAGGCACAGAGGTTTTTGATGAGCTTCGCAGGAATTGGCGCTTCCCTCTTTCTGACTTATGCGACGATTTCGTCTGCTCACAAGAGGGCTACTGACGACGGAGATATGCTCTAGTGCCTCGGCCCAGAGAATCTGAGGGCTGCGTTCCCGCTTTCGGTCGGCGTACTCATTGCTAGGAACCAACTCCGTGCGCCTCTCTCGGCGGCGCCTTGCCTCAGATCCTCTGGATCAAGGCACTAGGCCGTTTTCAGTTTCAGAAAATCAAGAAGCGCTATCAGAGTTGGGGCGTAGTCCTTTATGATGCGTTCGGTCATCGCCCTGGCAAAGGCTTCGTTATAAGTGTGGACAGTTTCGTTTCTGTCTTTGATCATCCGCAACCAGACATCTTCATTGTGAATGTAAGACAGCGCATAAGCCTCTTTAAAGACCGAACGGGCCGAGGTCGGCTGGTGGCCCTGGAGTTCTAGGTAGGTTTTAAGGGATTTCCACGATAGCTCGTAGGCTAGTTCAAAATCTTTGATGATCCCGCTTAAGTCACGCTTCTCCAAAATAGGAGCCTTCACCGAATCGCTCAAGGCTGAGATCGTACGTGAAAAATTATCAAGATTATTTGCAAATCTTTCATCCAGGGTCTGTATCATCGAGTTTGACTCCTTCCTTTTCGATGCGTTCTCGTAATCGAGAATCGAGTGGACTTTGCAGCCATACGAGATCCACTTTGCAAAGGCTAGGCGCATCGTTTTCAATTCGATCACAGAAAGTCGCCCACTGTTCAGGGGTCGCATGGGGTGCGTCAATCGCGAAGTCATAGTCGGATCGAGGATGATTGGTTCTACGCGCGCGTGAGCCAAAAATAAGCACGCGTTCAGAATGCAGGATGTCGCGAGCCAATTTAAGGACGAAATCTTCGATGGTCACGGAATTCTCATAGCTGCAGTGGGTTCGTCGTTTCTACTTTAGCTGTGTTTTGTAGAGCTTCCAAGCATGGATTCTTGGTGAGAGATGAAAGTCGAGACGGAACGCTTCCAAATCTCCTTCGACTTGCATCTCCCTCTACTCTCGCTCAGGCGTCTTCGAATAACCAGGTTGAAAGATAGCGTTCACCCGTACTCGGAATCACGGCCACAATCAACTTGCCCTTCGCCTCAGGCCGCGCCGCGACCTGCACAGCCGCTGCGATGGCCGCGCCCGAGGAAATGCCGCAGAAAATCCCTTCTTCCTTAGCCGCACGCCGCGCCCACACGCCCGATTCTTCGTTCGATACCTTGATGACCTCGTCGATCAAATCGCGCTGAACGATGTCGGGAACGAAGCCGGCACCAATGCCTTGGATCTTGTGCGGGCCTGGCTGGCCACCCGAGAGCACGGGCGAATCTTTGGGCTCGACCGCGATGGCTTTAAAGCTGGGTTTCAGCTTTTTGATGACAGATGCGACGCCGGTAATCGTTCCGCCGGTGCCGACTCCCGAGACGAGATAATCGACGCGACCATCTGTGTCTTCCCAGATTTCAAGAGCTGTCGTGCGCTTGTGGACCTCGACGTTGGCTTGGTTTTTGAACTGCTGGGGCATAAAGTAGTTGGGATTTTCAGCCAGAATTTCTTCGGCGCGTGCGATCGCGCCTTTCATGCCTTTGTCCCCTGGCGTGAGGACGATCTCGGCTCCCAGACCCTTGAGCATTTTGCGGCGCTCGATGCTCATCGTCTCGGGCATCGCCAAGATCAGACGATAGCCTTTTTGCGCCGCGACGAAGGCCAGACCGATGCCGGTGTTGCCGCTCGTCGGCTCGATGATGGTCATGCCCGGCTTGAGCTTGCCAGCTGCTTCCGCGGCTTCTATCATCGCGACACCGATGCGGTCTTTGACGCTCGAGAGCGGATTGAAATACTCGAGTTTCAGGAGTATCTCGCCGGGCAGGCCAGCGGCCAACTTGTTCAAACGCACGAGAGGGGTGTTGCCGATGGTTTCAAGAATGTTGTTGGCGATCTTAGGTCTATGAATCCGTTGCATGCTTAACTCCACTATTAAATTCCGTCCCCGTCCTGAAACAGGTTGGTGAGATACCTTTGTTGGGTGACGCGACTCTGCGGCGGTAAGCTCTCGGTGACCCAGACGTTACCACCGATGACACTGCGCGCTCCGATCGTGATGCGGCCGAGGATGGTGGCCCCGGCATAGACGGTGACTCCGTCTTCCAAAATAGGGTGGCGCGGCTGGCCTTTGATCACGGTACCACTGGCATCGCGCGCAAATCGCTTGGCGCCGAGTGTGACGCCTTGATAGAGAGTCACGCCCTTGCCGATGATAGCCGTTTCGCCGATCACAATGCCCGTCCCGTGATCGATAAAAAACCCTTCGCCGATCTGAGCGCCTGGATGGATGTCGATGCCCGTCGATTCATGGGCGCGTTCGGCGACCATGCGCGGCAGAAGCGGCAGCTGCTGACGATAGAACACGTGAGCGATGCGATGAGCAGCGATCGCCTTGAAGCCTGGATAGCAAAAAATTACTTCGAGTGGATCATCGGTCGCTGGATCATTGACGAGAGCTGCCTCGACGTCGGAACGCACCAAGGGGGCGAGTTCTTCGATCGCCTGCGTCAATTGCGAGGCTTGGGCGCGCAGAAGGGTTTTATGCTGGGACCCATAGGTTTTCCTTAAACATTCGAGCAGACTCTCGATCACCTGGGTGACGTTACGCGCTAAAAAGTGAGTGCGATCCACTTCAAAGAGCAGACCACTCACGCTCATACGGATCAGTTTGTCGATCTGCTCATGGTAGGTGCAGAGCAGGGCGTGTTCGATCGGTCTTTCTCTCAGATGGTGGTCGAGACTTGCATCCATGTCCTGGTCCTTTTTCGTAGCTTTGCATCCTTATACGCGTTCGCTTCATGAGCTTCCACAGCTTTAGTCAGCAGATCCTACCAGGGCGTCTTCAAAATCGTCCCAGCCGGAGCGAGTCAACTCTTGACGCAGTCTTTCGCTCGGCCCCTGACGGTCCAGACGGAGGGTCCATCCCTCTTCCAAAAGATTGATGGCCAGTTGGACCTGAGACGAAAAGGCATTGAGATGCAAGAGCTCGAGGGGGATGTGAAGGCTTTTGTCGTCTTCTGGCTCTTCTTCTCGGACCCATACGACTTTGCCGCGATGCAGATGAGTGGCGGGTAAGGGCAGCGACGGACCGATGAGTCCAGCGGCGACAGTGCGAAAGCTGCGCGGATCGATCAACACAAAGGTCCCGGCTCCCTGGTCTTCAGCAAAAGGCAAGGCATCGAGTCGCTGGGAACTGTGGAGGGCAATGCGAGCAATATCGTTGAGACCTAAACCCGCGGACGGTTCCGGCTGCAGACTTTCTAAATCAAAGCGATGAAAGATCTGATGAACCTCAGCGCGTGCGGTCTGGGTGCCTGTGCGGAGGATATAGCGCTCGCCCTGGCGCCAGGGTTCTTCGTCAAACCACACCAAATCGGCCTGAAAATGCTGCAAAGTCTGCCTTTGATGACTGTCGGGCACCAGCAGTTGACCGCGCTCAAGATCACGCTCATCGGCCAGCACGATCGCTAAGGCTTGCCCGGCAGACGCCTCTTCCCCGCGCTGCCCGTGCACCCAGAGTTCACTGATCGCACTCTTTTGCTGACTCGGCAGGATTTGAATGCGATCGCCGACGCGCACCCGTCCGCGCTGGAGAGTCCCCGTCGCAAATCTGCGGCCGTCGGGATGCCGACCGATGTATTGGAGCGGGAGGCGAAAGGAAGCGGAGACCTCTGCACGGGGGCTGAGACCATCGAGGGCTTCGAGCAGAGTGGGCCCTTGGTACCAGGGAGTATGGGGACTCCGCATCTTGAGGTTGTCGCCGCGGAGGGCGCTGATGGGTATCGTGGTCAAGGACGAGGCCATTTGATTCCAGGCGAGATTTCGAAACGCTTGATCGATGGCGTGTATGCGCTCTTCCTCATAGGCGATGCGATCTATCTTGTTGACGAGGAGAATCACATGAGCCACGCCGAGCAGATGAATCAGATAGGAATGACGCCGCGTCTGTTCGAGAAGGCCGTGACTCGCATCGACCAGAATCAAGGCGACATCGGCGCGCGAAGCGGCGGTGACCATGTTTCTGGTGTACTGCACGTGGCCGGGTGCATCGGCGAGGATATACTTGCGCTGATGGCTGGCAAAATATTTGTAGGCCACATCGATAGTGATACCCTGCTCTCGTTCTGATTTGAGACCGTCGGTCACCAGCGAGAGATCGAGGGCTTCGCCTTGCCGCTTTTGCTGTTCGAGCGCGGCCAGTTGATCGTCGAGCAGCGCATGAGATTCGTAGAGCAAGCGGCCGATGAGAGTAGATTTGCCATCATCGACGCTACCCGCCGTCACGATGCGCAGGACCGATGTCGCTGGGGACTGTGGATTAGAGCTCATCAGAAGTATCCTTCCCTTTTCTTTAATTCCATGGAAGCATCCCCATCGTGATCAATCGCGCGCGTCGAGCGCTCGGAGATGCGCGCCGCAAACAGTTCTTCGATGATGGCGTCCAGCGTCGTCGCCGTCGATCGCACGGCGCCCGTGCAAGGACTGCAGCCCAAGGTGCGAAAGCGCGCGAGGACCTGCCGCGCTTCGGCCGTCTCGCGCCGCGGATCACCTTCATCGAGCGGGATCAGGGCCTGGCCTTTTTCTATCACCCAGCGCGGCTCGGCAAAGTACAGGGGAACGATGGGAATGCTTTCGCGGCGAATATACTGCCACACGTCGGCTTCGGTCCAATTGGAGAGGGGAAATACCCGCATGTTCTCGCCGGGATGCACACGCGTGTTGTAGAGATTCCACAGCTCGGGTCTTTGGTTCTTAGGATCCCATTGGCCGTGACGATCGCGAAAGGAAAATATTCTTTCCTTTGCGCGTGACTTCTCCTCATCGCGCCTGGCGCCGCCGATCGCGGCATCGATCTGATAGCGCCGCAGCAGTTCGAGCAGCGCTTCGGTTTTGAGCAGACCGCAGCAAGCTCGCGTGCCGAGACGATAGGGATTCGTATCTGCGGCGATGGCGGCCTCGTTCCTATGAACGATGAGTTCGAGACCGAGGTCTTTGACTCTTTGGTCACGGAAGCGATACATCTCTTTAAACTTAAAACCGGTATCGACGTGAACCAAGGGAAAGGGAATGGGACCAGGTGCAAAGGCTTTTTGGGCCAGATGCAGGAGGACCGAGGAATCTTTGCCGACCGAATAGAGGAGAGCGGGCCGTTCATAGGCCGCCGCGACTTCGCGCAGGATTTCTATCGCCTCGGCTTCGAGACCATCGAGATAGCTGTCATCAGACGGATGGATGGGCATGGACTTTTACCTCCTTGGGCTTATGGTGGAGGCCACATTCGCGTTGGCTTTCCTGTTCCCACCACCAGCGACCGGCTCTGATATCTTCGCTGGGCAAGACTGCGCGGGTGCAGGGCGCGCAGCCGATGCTGGGATATCCCGCATCGTGCAGCACGTTGTAAGGCAGATCGTGGGCCCGCACGTAGGCCCAGACTGCATCGAGCGTCCAGTCGGCGAGGGGACTGATCTTGACCCGATTTTTGTGATCCAAAGAAAAGAACGTGGCGTTGGCGCGACCGGCAGATTGTTCGCGTCTGACTCCGGTAATCCAGGCGGCCTTGCCTTCAAGCGCTCGTTCCAGAGGCTCGAGCTTGCGAATCGCGCAGCAGGTCTGCCGCAGGTCGGGATTTTGATAGAAGGCGTTGGGACCATTCTTACGAACGAAGGGTTCAAGCAATTCAGGTTTGGGACTGATGAGCCGAATGGTGGTCCCGTAGCGCTGGCGCCAGCGTTCGATCAGATCATAGGTTTCGGCGGGTAATCGTCCCGTATCGAGCACAAAGGATTCGGGAGCGCCCTTTTTTTTCTGCAAAAGGTGCTGGATGACGACGTCTTCGAGCCCAAAGCTATTGGCAAATGCCAGTTGGCTCGGA
This sequence comes from Oligoflexaceae bacterium, assembly GCA_947474445.1. GTDB lineage: Bacteria > Bdellovibrionota_B > Oligoflexia > Oligoflexales > Oligoflexaceae > Oligoflexus. The sequence goes on along the minus strand of CANJJY010000115.1, from coordinate 3,277 downwards.
AAGAGCTCGAGTGCGAGATCGATGATGGCGGAAGGATGCAGCGTTTGGCTCCGCGCATTGAGAAGGGTCAGATCCTCAGCTTTCATATCGACTCTCCCAGGTTTTCCAGTCCGTAACGCCAGGCGAAATCGCCGAGTCGCTCTTCGGCAGCGCCTTCTGCCCGCCAGAGAGCGGTCAAACGATCAAAGAGCGCTGGCAGCTCGTCGTACTTCACCTTGTCTTTGACTTTGCGGGCGAGACGCCGACCCTCGGCATCGCCGCCGATAAACACCGCATAGTGTCCCGGCATCTGACCGACCAGGCCGATCTCTGCTGTATAAGGTCGTGCGCAGCCGTTCGGGCAGCCGGTAACGCGGATGATAGGGGCGCGGCCGTTGAGCTCATGGCGATCGAGAGCATCCTGGAGGGAGGCAAAGATGCCAGGCCCCACGCGTTCGGCTTCGGCCAGAGCCTTGCTGCAGGTCGGGAGCGCGACGCAGGTGAGGGCTTTATCGTAGAGCTTTTGAGGACTGAAAGGACTGAGGCCACGCGCATCGAGAAAGCTCTCGATCGATCTTTGCGCCGACGGAGGAATGCCGAAGAGGATGAGATCTTGATCGGGAGTCAGCTGAATATCGAGTTTGTAGTCGACGATCAGCTCTCTCAGCGCTGATTTAAGCGGCCGTCCGGGCGCATCGACGAGGCGACCCGACAGAGTGTGAAAGCCCAAGGACAGGGTGCCATCGCGGTGTTTGTTCCAACCGAGGTAGGCCGGCGTGCGCCAGGCTTCATGTCGTCGGCTGGAAAAGGATATTCCCGCGCGGCGTTCGACTTCGGCCTTGAACCAATCGAGTCCTTTTTTGTCGAGCAGGTATTTGAGACGGGCGAAAGTCCTATCCTCGCGATTGCCATGATCGCGCTGGGTGGTCACCACGGCTTCGCTGACGGCGATGAGCGCCGCAGCGGGAATCCAGCCTAGAAAATCAGCGAGGCGCGGCTTGGTGTCGGGATCGGAATGAGACATACCGAGTCCACCGCCGACCCATACAAAGTAACCTTCCAGTTGATCGCTGGCATCAAAACTCGCTGCCAGTCCCAGGTCTTGTGTGTAGATGTCGATTGCATTGTTACCTTCGACCGTCAATCCAATTTTGAACTTTCTGGGCAAATAGGCTGCGCCGTAGATGGGATCGATTTTTTCTTCGATGACAGGTTCGCCGTTCAAAAATATCTCAAAGTAAGCGTGAGAATCCGCTTCAAAATGTTTGGATATCAGATCCGATACCGTATCGAGCTGCGCGAGTCGCGGATCGCCCCAAGGGTTGACGGCCTGCGTGACGTTGCGCACCACATCGCCGCAGGCTCCCGTCGTTGAGCTCAGAGCGATATTAATTTCTTGGATGGTCTGCTGCAGATCTTTTTTGATTACACCATGCAGCTGCAGGCTCTGGCGTGTGGTGAGTCGCAGACTTTTGCTCGCATAGCGATCGGCGATGGTGTCCCACGCTTGCCACTGTTTCCAGTTGAGGCGGCCGCCCGGGATGCGGCCGCGGACCATAAGGGTGAAGGGCTTGGGGCCTTCGCTTTTTTCTTCAGGGCGGCGTCGGTCTCGATCTTTTTGCTGATAGATGCCATGAAACTTCAGGAGGTTTTCCGCCGACCCGGTGAAGCGCGTTTCGGGACTACGGACTTCCTCGATGAGGGTACCCCGCAGCTGATGTGATTGTTCTTTTAATATTTCAATTTTGGTCTTTTCTTGACTCATCAGCCGAATCCTCGTGTGAGATGATCTGTTTTATGTAACCAAATGTGCAGCTGATCTTTGAGAGCGCGCATCCGCGTCTGCGGATCGGGGATGCGCGCCTGAACCTGACGCCGCAAGGCCACCAGGTCATCGAGATCGGCCGTGATGGAGGGGGGCAAAGTTTCTTCTAGCCACAAGCGAAGTGCGCGGGCGACTCCGGGGAAGAGTCCGTGCGTGGAGATCGCAATCTGCAAAGGCCCGCGCTGCACCTGAGCGCCAAAGTAAAAATCGCAGTGAGCCGGAGCATCGACGGTATTGACGAGCACGCGGTTGAGACGCGCGGCCGCAGCAATGCTGCGATGCGTGGCGGCGTGTTCGACGGCGGAGATCACTAGAAAGTGTCCGCGCACGTCTTCCTCGTGAAACGAACGCTCGATCCAGGGAATCGCGTGCTCCTCGAGCCACGAGCGTAGGGGGAGGGGAATGGTCCGCGCGATCACGTGGATGCTGGCGCCGGTCGCGATCAACTTTTCTATCTTTTCCACCGCCGCGGGACCCGCTCCGACGACGAGGATAGACTGGGCCGAGAGATCAAGAAAGATGGGTAAGAGCGTAGGCATAAGAGGTCTTCTCCTCGCGCGCAGGCGCATCCATATGTTTGACATTGTCACCGATGTAGATCAGCCCTGGCCCCTGGGTTCGTCGTTGAAATCTATGTTTTTGCAGATCGCCGAGCGTGCGGCGCGTGACCTCGGTATGGCCATCCGGTGCGGTTTCGATGACGGCGAGCGCGCGGTGAGCCGGCGCTCCCCATCGCAGCAGGTTTTCCGCAATGCGATCGATGTGATCGATGCCCATGTAGATGACAAGAGTTCCGGAGTAAGCCGCCAAGTCTTGCCAATAGACCGCGCTATCAGGTAGAGCATGCCCTTGGATGAGACGCAGTTCCTGGCTGCCCGACCGCAGCGTTAGCGGTAAGGCATAGGCGGCTGCCAATCCATTGAAAGCACTGATTCCAGGGATGATGCGGTAGGGGACCGCCGCGGCGCGCAGGGCAGCGATTTCCTCTCCTCCACGGCCGAAGATGAGAGGATCGCCGCCTTTTAACCTCACGACCCTTAAGCCGCGATGAGCAGCCGCGATCAGCTGTGCATTGATCTCAGTCTGATGAAAGGCGTGTTGACCACAACGTTTGCCCACATAGACGGCCTGCGCTTCCCGTGGAATCAGTTCCCGTACATCGGCGGCGATCAAGGCGTCATAGAAAACTATTTCGGCTCGCTGGATGGCGCGATAGGCCGCGACGGTCAAGAGGTCGACAGAGCCGGGTCCAGCCCCAACCAGTACGACGGTACCGATAGGCATAACAATCTCCCTGATACCAAGCCGCAGAGGTCCACGTGAAGGCAGTTCGGACTGACGTCAATCGAACGGATGCAGTGACCTGAGGTGGCTCAGTCGGCAATTATTTAATGATAGGGATGGGAAAACGAAGAACGGAGATTAACAACAACAAGGGCAGAGGGGGAGAGTCGCGAGGATCGAAGCGGAAAG
>CANJJY010000114.1 GCA_947474445.1 Oligoflexaceae bacterium | reverse complement strand
TTCGTGGTTGGCGAGTAAGATCGTCGCCTGTCCGGGTAAGGTCACGGCTTGCAGCAGCAGTGCGCCGGGTTACATTGAGTTTGTTTCCGATGCAAATAATCCTGCCGTCATTGCAGCGGCGCCTATGTCGAAGCGTCTCTTCAAGTCCAGTGCGAATGTTACGACCAAGGCTGGTGAGCCGATGACGTTTGTTGGGCTTGATACGGCTGGCAAGGTGGTTGGGATGCGGACGATTCAATTCAAGACACGAGACCAAACGACCGATCTCTCCAAAAAACTTAGGTGAGCTTGTCTCAAAAAGGGCGATTCTATTTAAATGAGTCGAGGGCCCCAGGGCCCCCTCTTCTACTCATCAATGAACAATTGCAGCAATCTTAGATTTGATCTCGGGAATCATCTCGTGATGGTGCTTCGCGTCGCGGATCATCTCGAGAGCTTCGACCTGGGTCAGAGCGCCTTGCGCCATGCCGGTGCACAGTCTCTCTTCCAATTGATCGGTGAGAGTGTAGACGGTCATGTGCTGTGGCCAAAGATTGAGCTGTTCGTTGCTACCGCCCATACACAGTGGAATCAAATGATCGATTTTGAAATCCTGGCGATTCATTTGTTCGATGGTGTAGTTGAAGGAAACGTCGTAGGCATGGATGATTTGATTCTTGAGGGATTTGGAGACGGATCGGTTGCAGTAGGGAATGCGTTCGGGGTAGCGGAGTTCGTCGGGGTGCTTACAGAGCGATCCGGGAGTCATCTCGTCTTCCGGTATCGTCGGGAATCTCCCACTCAAATCCTGCTGCTGGAGGCTGCTCATGGTCTCGGAATGATCTTCTGTCGGATGCCCACACGCAAATCCACACAGAGCGATCGAAGCGATAAAAAGGCGCATAGAGGAACCTCATAGATAAGCATTTACGGTGCTTAGTAGAAACGCCGAACCACATTTTCGGCTTATACGAGTCTCAAATCGATAAGTAAGAGTTAACATGAGAGTCTCAAAAGCGGAAGAACTTTTTGTCGAAAGTGCTGATATCAGTGATGTTCCGCGCCAAATACCGCGCAATGACTTGCTATCAGGGGGTGAGGAGATTGGGTCAGGCCTGAAATGTCGGTGGGTTATGGGTTTTGGGGGGCGGGGTGGATGGTGTCGTGCGGTTTAGGGTTTGGTGTTGGGGGGCTTTTTTGGGCTGTTTGTCGATGGTTTTTTTTGTTTGGGGTCGGGGCTTTGAGGGACTTGTTGATAGTTGATGGTTGAAGGATGGCAGGTCGGCTGGGCTTCTCCCTGCCGACCTGCTAGACAGACAGGGGGTAAGTAGGCAAAATGGAGGGTGAGCCCTTACGATTCATCCCAGAGGAGCCCTCGCATGGCCGCTCACAAGCGCAAGCTCAGCAATTTCCTTTTGCAGCCGCTCCTGCAGATCCGTTTGGGTCTCTACGCCATCATCCTCTCCCTCGGATTTTGCGTGTCCGTCGTCGGCATCTTCTACTTCAACTTCTATCGGTTCTACGACTTGGTCTTGGAGCTGACCGATCTCCGCGATGAAGTCACGGAAATCCTGCAGAGCTACGTCCAAGGTCTGACCCTGTGGCTCGGCGTGATCCTCGGCGTGTACTTCATTCTCACTGTGACGGTTTCTATTTTCTTTACGCACAAGTTGGTCGGCCCTACCTACGCTTTTCGGCGTCACATCCGCGAACTGATGCGAGGCAACTACACCTCGCGCGTCGTGCTTCGCAAGCATGATGCCTTCCAAGAAGTCGCGGACGATCTCAATGAATTGGCCGCTACCCTCGAGCAGACGCGCCGTCGCTAAAACTGACGTCAATCGGCGACTTTTCAAGGAGGTCCCCCTATGGGTGGTCCATCGCTGGATTGGTTTGAACCAGCCCTGACCGGCAGCGGTTCGGCCGCGGCAGGTTTTGACCGCCTGATTGCCCGCGAAGAGAGCAAACTCCAGTTTGCCCGCTGTCTCAAAGGTGCCATTTGCCATCCCGTGCCGCATGCGGCCGATCGGATAGCCCTCCTCCAACAGGATGTGAAGATCCTCGAACAAACTCTCCAACTCAGACTGGGAGTATTAGCTATGGACCGGCCTCAGGCCTGGTTCCGGCATAGTCCGGCGACCGAACGAGGCCCCTTTGCAGCTCCCGTCTATGAAGAACCTATCTTTGCGCGTTTCGAAGAGAGTCGCGCGATGAGCATCCGCCACCTTCTGCCCGAACTCTGGCGCATGCAGCAGGTCACGGCGTCGAGCTACGACCCAAGTCCCTCCCTCTGGGGGCGCTTGCTCGGTCTCAATAAGCGATACGCTCAGCTCCGTCAGCTGCCGCATCCCTTCACCGATGTCTGTCTCGACGAACTCCCTGAAGCTCTTCCCGACGAGGTCGCCAGTCCCGCTTTGCAGCTCTATGGGCGGCAGATCAGTCAGAGGATGCGTAGTTGCCAGAGGGACCTCGAAGTCTGCTTTCAACAGCTCTGGTCACGCTCTGAATCATTTCTTTATGCGCTGCACATCCAACATATGTCGGCGAAGGCGCGGCAGCAGCAGGGCGATCAAGGGGCCCGGCGCTCGGCGCCACAAGTCTTTTCCGAGGCCCTGCAGGATGCCCTCCGCTTCATGAACTTTGGTGCTTTGCCGCCTTCCGATGACCTCAAGCAGAGATACCGCAGCATGGCCCATCATCTGCATCCCGACAAGGGCGGCAGCGAAGAACGCTTCAACCTTCTCACCCAGCACTACCAGCTCATTCTACAAGCTCTTCGCCGCCCATCTTAAGCGCCGCGATGGCAAGGGGCGGCAGCGGTCGTTCGCCCATAATATGCGGACGCGAGACGATCTTTTTCAAACCTGATCTCTAAATGAGCATCCTTGACTCTCGATGCGAAGAAGCATGATCGATCGTGCGTGGCATAATCATTCCCCTGCTGCCGATGATCGACAACCGGTATTCTCCTCTCCCAGCGCCACGGCAAACATCTCTATACGCAAAGATAAGACTTAAAAAAACCGAAAGGAGGCTATAAAAAGCAATGTAAACGGATACTTGCATCGCGCCTTGGAATTCTGTCGGCAAGCGGCAAGATATTTCACTTCAGTCTCTATCCTCTGAGCAAGATCCGACCGACATCAAGCGAGAGCCATTCGTGGCAGAGTCGAAATTCGATACGATATCTGGGTACGTGATGAACAAGTCGCAACGCAAAAACCTATATCAGCGGACAGCCCAGTATCCACTGGCCTATCTCGAAAGCCTCATACCTAAAGGTTTGAATCACGATCAGCACATCGAATACATGCACGTGATGATCGCTCTCGCCGCCGGGCTCAGTCTCTGCTGGGTTTACTTCATATTCTATTTGAACTGGGATCATCCGGCAGCGGTCTATGGATACTTTTCGGATGGATTTATTTCCCTGTGTTGGGTCGCAAGCTTTTTCTTTCTGCGTAAGAAAAAGATCAATACCGCAGTCTTTATCATCGTCGTCTCGTCTTTCAGTACCCTCGGTTTTATTTCGTTTGTCTTCGGCAAACAGATGAACCTCCATCATTACTTGCCTGTCGCAGCAGGAGCGCTCTTGCTGCTGCAACCCCGCAATAAGAGGTGGCTGGCGAAATCGTATGGAATTTTAGGCTTATTCCTTTATGTGTTTCTTGAGATCTATCTGCCCGAACAAACCCTCGTGGGGCCGCCGATCGAATCGTATATTACCTTTCTCTCAAGTCTTTTGGCTGGTAGCTTTTCATACCTGGCGATCATGAGCTACATCGCCTGGAGCATCCGGCAAACGGAAAGTATGCGGCTCAGGGTCGAATTCGAGCGCAAGCGATCCGAGGATTTGCTGCTGAATATTCTGCCAGAATCGGTGGCCAAACGCCTGCTCGACAACGAAGGACAGATCGCCGATGGCTTTGAAAGCGTCACGGTGCTGTTTGCTGACATCGTCAACTTTTCTGAGATCTCGCACACCATGCAGCCTATCGATCTCGTCACCTATCTGAATCAGCTTTTCTCTCAGTTTGACACCATGACCATCGATCACGGTCTGGAGAAAATCAAGACGATCGGCGATGCCTATATGGTCGCCGGGGGGATCCCGCAGCCGCGGGTGGATCACGCCGAGGCTGTCATGGAACTGGGCATCGCTATTTTAAACTACATCGATACGATGAAAAGACCCGATGGCCTGCCGGTGGAGGTGCGGATCGGCATTCATACCGGTCCTGTCATCGCCGGGGTCATTGGCCTCAAAAAGTTTATCTATGATCTCTGGGGCGATACGGTCAATCTTGCGAGCCGCCTCGAGAGCAACGGTCTGACCAATTGCATCCAGATCTCCGATGTGACCTATCAATTGCTCAAGGATCGGTATCCCTTCGAAGATCGCGGCATCATTGATTTCAAGGGCTGCGGTCCGACCCGAACGTGGATATTTCGCGCCGGGCAGGCCGGGGAAGGTCCCCTGCTCGGGACCGACGCAGAGACCGCCCTCGAGGGCAAGGTCCTCGGCTTTCCCGAGCGACCCAAAGCGGTTGAGCAGGCTTCCTAGATTCGGCAGGCCGATGCGATCCCCCTCTCTCCCTCAAAATACGCCAAATTAGATAGTTGACTGATTCAGCCAACAAAAAACCATATTCCCCTTGCAGCTCCTTCCGAGGCTAGGTTAATTGAGGAGGACTCCGTCCTAAGCGACCGAGACCCTTGACAGGAGAGACTCTCGTGAAAGAACTTTTTCCGCTGCTGGCCGGCGACCCCGAACTGGTTTATCTCGATACGGCGGCCACCAGCCAGAAGCCTAAAAGCGTCATTGAACGACTCGAGCGCTACTACCGGACGGAGAACGCCAACGTCCACCGTGGCGTCTATGAATTATCAGAACATGCGACCCGGGCTTTTGAAGAAGCGCGGCGGAGCGTAGCGCGCTGGATCAACGCCAGCGACAAGGAAGTGATTTTCACCCGCGGGACGACGGAAGCGATCAACCTCGTCGCGAGCTCAGCCGGACACCTGCGGCTCAGCCCTGGTGATGAAATTCTCCTCACCGTCGCCGAGCATCACTCGAATATCGTGCCCTGGCAGATCGCGGCGCAAAGGGCGGGCGCCAAGGTCAGATATATTCCGATGACGGGGGCCATGCGCATCGATCTGGATGCGGCGCGGGCCATGATCAATCCACGAACCAAGTTCGTCGCCCTCGCCCATATTTCCAACGCCCTCGGTGTGATCCATCCGATCCGCGAAGTCATCGCTCTCGCGAAAAAAGTCGGGGCCTGGACCTTGATCGATGGCGCTCAAGGCGCTGCGCATTTAGCGATCGATGTTCGCGAACTCGATTGCGACTTCTATGCCTTCAGCGGCCACAAGGCCTACGGGCCCACGGGCATCGGTGTCCTCTACGGCAAGGCCGAGCACCTCAATGCGATGCCGCCTTACCAAGGCGGCGGCGATATGATCGAGCGCGTGACGCTGGAAGGCTCCACGTGGAACGAGCTGCCGAGCAAATTTGAAGCCGGCACGCCCCACATAGCGGGCGCCATCGGCCTCGGGGCTGCCATTGAATTTATGGCCAGTCTCGATCTGCCGGCGACACTCGCTCACGATCGAGCGCTCGGCGTCCAGTTGCTCGAGGCTCTCACCGATTTTCCGAACGTGAAAACCTTTGTCAAACCCGGTGATGATTGGATCGGTATCGTGACCTTTGCTCACGCATCGATCCATCCGCACGATCTCGCCGCTATCTGCGATGCCTCTAAAATTTGTATCCGCGCTGGTCACCACTGTGCCCAGCCGCTGATGGAAGTGCTCGGCGTCTCGGCGACGGCCCGCGTGGCGCCCGCGCTTTACAACAGCCGGAGCGACATCGAAGCCTTTCTGAAAGCGCTGCGCAAAGCCGAGCAGCTCTTTGCTTAACGCAAAGCCTGTCTCGTTTAACTGTGACAAGAGAGAGCCCATGCCCGCTGGTCCCCAAGCCGATTGGAAAGAACTGATCCTCGATCACTACAAAAACCCGCGTTTTTTCGGGGAACCCACGGGCTGGCGTTGGGATGCCGAAGAACACAATCGGACCTGCGGCGATCACGTGCACGTTTATCTCTCTCAGGCAGACGGCCTCGCTAGCTTGATGTTCACCGGAGCCGGCTGCTCTCTCTGCATCGCGAGTTCATCGCTCATGTGCAGCCTCCTGCAAAACGTTGATCTAGAGACAAGTCGGTCGACCCTCGGCCAGTTTCAAAGGGTCTGGGATCAAGGGGCCCCGAACGAGGCGGCCGAGACCTGGCAGCTGATCGCGGCTCTCAGGCAGTATCCCGTGCGCTCGCGCTGCGTGCGACTTCCTTGGCAGGCTCTGCAAAAAATAACGGAGGTATGGGCCGGTGAATCCCTGGTTTAAAGTCGCCGATCTCGCCGCGATTCCGGAGCGCACAATTTTCCCCGTCAGTGGCGGCGGCGGTGATTGGATCATCCTGCGGGAAGGAGCGGAGCTTCGCGCCTATCGTGATCTCTGCTCGCATCAGGATGTAAAACTTTCCGAGTTTGGTCATCTCAAGGGCGATACCCTGGTCTGCTTTGCCCATGGTGCCTGTTTTTCCTGTAACGACGGCGCTCCGCTGACCTGGCCTGCGACGCGAGGCTTGGAAAAGGCCGCTGTGAAAGTCGCTCATGGCGAGGTATTCTTGAGCGAAGTGAGCTCTGCGCCGGCATAAGAGGCGCGTACATTACCTTTATAGAAGCGGTCATAACCGCCCCTCGAGGATATCGTGATGACCGGTTCGAACCCTCCCTCCGTCTCTTTCAAGCATCCCAGTTTGATCGCCGCCCTGCGCCTACGTTGTCCCTATTGCAAAGTCGAACCGCTGCGAAAAAAAGGCTCGTGGGTTGACTTCAAAGAAGTCTGTCCCCGCTGCCACTACCGCATCGAAAGGGAGGCAGGATATTTCACCGGTGCAACGTGGATGTTTAATTTTCCCATGACCGGTGTCCTGGCTTTTATTCTCGTGCTGGTGCTCTATCAAGGCGCGCACGAAGCGCTCGGCAGTATGGGCATTGCCGCCGTGGGAGCGGTGTTCACCTTTGCCTTTGGCATCTGGTTTTATCCCTACAGCCAAAGCCTTTGGCTCTGGCTCGAACATCGACTGCGGCCTCTCGAAGCCCAAGATTTTGTCGCCACCCCAGACGCATCGTGACTCCTTCTCACTAGAAGAGCGGCGCCTGATGCAAGCCTGCTGCATCTGTGGTATCTGCAGAAGCCAAAGCATCGAGGTCGAGACCAAGCGCTTCCCGCAGCACATCAGCGACGGTATAGACAAACACAAACTCCAGCTCACGCCTGACTTCCTCAGGCACTTCGGAAATATCCTTGCGATTGCGATCGGAGAGTAGAATCTTCGTGATGCCGGCGCGATGCGCGGCCAAGACCTTTTCCTTGACGCCTCCAACGGCTGTCACGGCGCCACGTAAAGTGATCTCTCCTGTCATGGCCAAAGCCGGACTCACCGAACGCTGCGCATAGAGCGACGCTAAAGCCGTCAGCATCGTCACACCTGCGGAAGGTCCATCTTTAGGAATGGCGCCGGCCGGCACGTGAACGTGCACATCGGTCTTTTCATAATCGAGGAGCGTGCGAAGGGATGATAGCAGCGAACGCACGTGCGTCATCGCAATCTGGACCGATTCCTTCATGACATCGCCCATCTGTCCGGTGAGAGTCAACAGACCTTTCCCCGGCATCGCCTTGGCTTCAATGAAGAGAATCTCACCACCCATCGGCGTCCACGCGAGACCGGTCACGACGCCGGGAGGCACATGCGTCTGGGCTAATTCCATCGTGTAGGGCTCGGTGCCGAGCAGACGTTCAAGGTCCTCGAGGGTAAGGTGAATCGTCTGCGTTTCAGCCTGTAAAATCTCCTCTGTCGAGCTGCGAATCAAGGCGGCGAGTCTGCGTTTGAGGTCACGCACGCCGGCTTCTCGCGTATAGTGCGTGATCACATGCAGCAAGGCCTCGGGCGCCAGCGTCAGCTGCTCAGCTCGCACGCCGTGTTGCTCGAGCGACTCGGGCCAGAGATGCTGCTTGGCGATGTGTAGCTTCTCGGCGGTGGTGTAGCCGGACAGATTGATGGTTTCCATGCGATCGCGCAGAGGTCCGGGAATCGTTTCGAGGCTGTTTGCCGTCGCGATGAACATCACCTGCGAAAGATCGTAGGGAACTTCGAGATAATGATCGCGAAAGGTACTGTTCTGTTCAGGGTCGAGCACTTCCAGCAAAGCGGCAGCCGGATCCCCCGTCACCCCACTGCTCAGCTTGTCGATCTCATCGAGGAGAAAGACGGGGTTGTTGCTCGTGCAGGATTTTAGCGCCTGCACAATGCGGCCGGGCCTGGACCCGATATAGGTGCGCCGATGGCCCCGGATTTCAGCTTCATCCCGCACTCCGCCGAGACTCGCGCGGACAAATTCACGACCCATGCCCTCGGCGATGCTGCGGCCGAGACTGGTTTTGCCGACTCCGGGAGGGCCAACCAAAAGGAGGATAGAGCCGCGAAAGTTCTCTTTGAGCTTGAGCACGGCGATGTGCTGGACGATGCGATCTTTGACTTTCTCAAGACCGTAGTGATGGCTGTTCAGTATCGCACGGGCCTTTTTGAGATCGATCGCCTGCTTTCTCACTGGTTTCCAAGGCAGCGCGAGAATCAAATCGAGATAGTTCTGCAGGCCCGGCACTTCCGGAGAAAAACGGTCCATCGAGGCGAGCCGCTGGGCTTCTTCCACCACGACTTTGCGCACTTCGTCGGGAAGGTCGGGATGCTCGTCGATGCGTTTGAGATAGGTGCTGTGGCTGGGCTGGTGATGGGTGTCGCCGAGCTCTTCTTGAATCACCTTCAACTGCTGACGCAGCATGGCATCGCGATGCTGCTTACTGAATCGATGCGAGACCTTGCGACCTATTTCGGCCCGCAGAACTAAATTCTGTTTGATGTCTTGCAGCGTCTCGATCAGAAGGGTGAGGCGCCTCAGGACGGAGGTTTCCTGCAAGAGATCGATTTTGTTCTCGACGCTGATTTCAAGATGAGGCGTGATGAGATTGACCAGGAGTTCGGGATCATCAACGGCCTTCATCATGTCGCCGATTTGCTTCAGATTACCGGGCAAATAGGAGATGATCTGTTCGGCTAGCTCTTTGATCCCATCGACGAGCGCCTGCTGCGCCTTCGCATCGCTATCAGGCGTGACCTCGATCATCTCCGCTTTGAGCACGACCGCATCGCTGTCCCAAGCGAAGTCGAGAAGATTTTGCCGGGACAGTCCCCTCACGATCAGCTGAAGCTCTTCATTATCGTTGCCTTTGAGAAACTCAACTTCAGCCAGACAGATCGCTCCGTAGAGATTGCCAATCGTGGTTTCGGCATCCGCTTCACGCTTGGTCGCAATATAAATAGTTTTGAGTCCGCGATTTTTCATCACGCGAAGTGCCGCTAAATTACGGACATCCGTGACAGTCACAGGCATGGCTGTGCTGGGGAAAAGCACGAACTGCGAGGACACCATGGCAGGAATCCAAGACCCCTTGTCTATCGTCATCGTCAACCCCATGAATCGAGAAGCGAGACCATTGTCCCCGACATGGAGACAGATGGAGTTCTCTTCTAGTTAAAGTGCTCCATGAGCGAACTTGTCAAGCGCGTGAAAATAAAAGTCATCCATCTCAAACCCGCGTGATCGCCCGAAGAGCCTCTGCTGCAAGGAGATCTGATCGTAGAGGCTCAGAAGAAAAAATTTGAGCTCTTACGCGACCTGAACGGGAAACCGTGATAGAAGTTTTCGGTCAAGAAACCCGGGGCACATGGCCGAGGCCAAGCGCTTGGCGGCTCGGAACCCATAAAGAGGTACGGATCAATTTGTGTTTGAGTCTTCGTAGAAAGTAGGCTAATCACTCTCAAAACTCCCCTTCACGCAAAGGGAAGATCTATGTCGCGAAAGTTAGAAGCTGTGCAGACAGCGGTGAAGAGCTACTTTGAGCGCTTTCCTCGAGTGAGCATCAAAGCGCTATCCATGCGCACAGGAGTGCCATACGCCAGTTTGAGGCGTATTCTGCAAAATGAAGTGAGCGATATTAAGGATGAGACCATCTTTAAGCTCATCGACCGCGTCATGCTTCGGCCGGATCGGATGCAGTTTATCAAGGACCACTACCCTTCGCTCGCCAAGGTCATCGGCGATTATCCTGAACAAAATCTGGATGATGAATCCTCAGTCGAGCTGCTCAAGCGCTACCGATACATGGATCCCCACAACTACATCATCAAGTTGTCGCTTACCACCTCGGGGACCACCCGCGATGATGTGCAGCGCTTGACCGGGGAAAGAGGCATCCAGGCTCTCGAAGAGATGGTGGAGGCAGGTCTGATCCTCGAAGAAAGCGAACAGCTCCGCGTTGGCGGTAACGGCTTTCTGATGCTTGATCTGGATGACATGCTGCACCAAGTCGGCAAAGACCTGCACTACTTTCCGCGGAGCATGGTTGGTACGCCATATGCCCGCATTGGGCACATGAGTGAATCCGTGAGTCCGGAAGCTCTGATGAAAATGGTCGAAATGAGCGGCGATCTCCTGAAGAACGTAGAAAAAATAAAAGATACGGAGACAGGGAACGTGCCGTTTTTCTTGGATTTGGTCGTCTCGACCTACGATCGCCACGCACTGTTCGAAAAGAAAGAGGCCCCAACATGAGTCTCAAAACCCCTGCAAAGATTCTCCTGCTGCTCGTGTGGAGTACAGTTTCTCGCGCCGATCCCGCTTCTCCCGTCTCCTTTGTCGGTGGCGAAACCGGGACTTTGAAATGCAAAGAAGAGTTTGCGAATCTGTACGGTGGTTCTTTGGGCAAGCCACCTCAGGATTGCGTGATTTATATCTCGTCGCAGACCTACCTGCAGATTTTGCGCAAGCTTCTGTTTTTCCGCGAGGTATCTATTCCGGGCTATTCAGGCGTCACAGCCTGCAAGCGGAATGAAATCGTCTATGCGACGGATTTGAATCACAATCTTTTCAAAGTCATGGTCGACGAATAGTCCC
>CANJJY010000113.1 GCA_947474445.1 Oligoflexaceae bacterium | reverse complement strand
ATTCGGTTGCCAGCAGCACTGATGGTCAAGGATTCTTCGAACGCCCTAAAACTTGTGGTCAACGATCTTGGCAATGTGGGTATCGGAATTTCAGCTCCTAGTCAAAAGCTCGAAGTGAATGGTAACTTGCTCGTGTCGGGCACAGTGACGGGAACTTTCAGCGGCAACGCATCAACTTCAACGACGGCAGGCAACGTCACCGGTACCGTGGCGATTGCCAATGGCGGTACCGGTGCGACGACGGCACCACTTGCGCTGTCCGCGCTCGGCGGTGCCTCGTCAGGTGCCAACTCTAACATCACTTCTCTCACTGGCCTAACGACAGCCCTGAGTCTGCCGCAAGGTGGTACCGGCGCTACGACTGCGCCTCTGGCCCGCACGGCCCTCGGTGCAGCGGCTTCTGGTGCTAACTCAGATATCACTTCGATCACAGGATTAACGACGGCTTTAGGATTAACCCAAGGGGGTACCGGCGCTACGACTGCGCCTCTGGCCCGCACGGCCCTCGGTGCAGCGGCGTCTGGTGCTAACTCAGATATCACTTCGATCACAGGATTAACGACGGCATTGAGCTTAGCACAAGGTGGATCAGGTGCTACTACGGCCCCCCTAGCCCGCACAGCCCTCGGTGCAGCGGCCTCGGGAGCGAACTCCGACATTACTTCGATCACTGGTTTAACCACCGCTTTGAGCCTCGCGCAAGGCGGCACGGGTGCTACCACTGCCGCACTCGCCCGTAGCGCTTTGGGCTTGGGCTCTTTAGCTGCAGCGAGCACGATCGCGTCGGCCGACATCACCGATAGCACGATCGCTAATGCCGATATTGCGACTAGTGCTGCCATCGATGCTTCGAAAATCGCAGACGGTACCGTGAGCTCCGCAGAATTTCAGTTTATCAACTCTCTCTCAAGCAACGCTCAAACTCAGATCAATGCTAAGGCACCTACTGCCAGTCCCGCTTTTACCGGCCAAATCACGAGCCCTCTCGGCAGTTCCGGTGCTCCGACCTATTCTTTTACCGGAGATACCAACAACGGTATCTATTCGGCGGCTGCCGACACGATTACATTCGCTACGGCTGGTACTGATCGCATGACGATTGCACCAAGCGGCAATATTGGTTTGAACCAGCCGACTCCGCTCGAGCAGCTTCATCTCGAGGGCAGCATTCTCCTTAAACCCTATCGCTACCTCAGTTCTAATATGTATTACAACGGAGGCTGGAAATACGCTGAAAATGGCTACGCTATGCAGATGTATTTTGATGGAGTCGGGGGCGTTTACTTTGCCAGTTCTGGCAACAATGTTTCGGGAGCGGGCGCGACGGCTTCACCAGGTACCAAATTAATACTCACCAACGACGGTAAGCTAGGCTTGGGAGGCATCACCGACCCCAAAGAATTTTTTCATATGGGCGGTAATATTCTCGTCAAACCGAATACCTATATCAGTTCTAACCTTTATTACGAGAGTGGTTGGAAGTACTATGAAAACGGTTACGGCGGACTGATGAAGTTCGATAGTTCGGGCGGTATCAGTTATGAAACGGCAGGTTCTAATGCTGGAGGTACCGGCGCGGCGGCCTCGAACTCGACGCGGATGACGCTGACTAACGCAGGCTATCTCGGGATCGGTACTACGAGTCCTCAAGCTGGATTAGACGTCGCGACGACCGGCACTGCGGCCAGCGCGCTCATCGTTCCGCGCGATACAACGGCGAACCGTCCTTCGACACCTGTCGCCGGTATGATCCGTTACAACTCCACCGAAAAACATGTGGAAGCCTACCAGGGATCGACGGCTGCTTGGGGGACGATGCAAGGTGTTATCGCGCGTGCAGACCTTTCCGCCCAAACGGGCTCAATTGCTCAAACAACTCTCTTTACCCCGACCACAAGCGATTTTTACATGGTCTGTTGGTTCGGAGTCATTACCACAGCTGGCACGTCAGGCACAATCACGCCCGGCGTTGCCTTTACATCTCCATCGGGCGCTACAACTGGAGGAATAGGAGGCAATGTCACAATCACAGGAACGGGAAACTGGAATGGTAGCTGTATAACTTTTTATGCGGTCGCAGGAGCAGCGGTTAAGTATTATATGACGCTGTCAGGTACTGCAGGTTCCCTGCAATATAGTTTTTACGTGAGGGCCTCGACCATGCACTGACCTTAAGCTTACCGAACATTGAGATGGCAATGAACAGGGCAGACCAAAAAAAAGGGCTTTGGCCCTTTTTTCTATGTATTTTAATCAATCAAACTCAAGGATTCCGCCGCGCCTTACGGCGCAACCAATCGGTCGCCGCGGTCAGGCCTTCGCCAACCCCCTGGGCGTAGGAAAGCCCCTTCCTCTTCTGCCCACGACTCTGCCTCACTTGCTCAACGATGCTGAACAGACAAGGTACGACGACCAGAGTTAAGAAGGTCGACATCAGGAGACCACCGATCACCGCGACACCCATAGGGGATCGCGCTTCACCACCCTCACCGTGACCAAAGGCAATGGGAAGCATACCGCCACCCGCCGCAAAGGTCGTCATGAGGATAGGCCGCAAACGAATGGGACCGGCTTCGAGGAGCGCGTCACGTACGGAGAGACCACCGTCTTTGATGCGCTGGATGGTAAAGTCGATGAGAAGGATACCGTTCTTGGTCACCAGACCCATGAGCAGGATGATACCGATCATCGTGTAGATCGAAAGAATCTGGCCCGTGATCAGCAGCGATCCAAAGGCTCCGGTCAAGGACAGGGGCAAGGCCGCCATGATCACGAAGGGTGCGAGGTAACTCTCGTACTGCGCACAGAGAATCATGAAGACGAGAAGAATCGCGATAGCAAGAGCCCGCATCATCGCGACGACCGCATCCTTCATGACTTCCGTCTGACCGGCGAGGGTCATGGTAATCTCAGGCGGCATGTTTTTGTTCACATAGGCCTGGATCTTGTCGGCAGCCGCATTCAAGTCTTTACCGGTAAAGTTGGCGACGACGGTGATCTGCCGCTGCCGATTGAAGCGTTCGATCACAGAAGGAGCGTTGGCCGTACCAACCTGGGCGATGGCGCCGAGATTGATGATCTGACCCGCCGAATTGCGGATCGTGATGCCACTCAGTCCCTGGGCATCCAGGCGATCCTTGTCGGCGATACGCAGCCGAATATCGATGGTCTTGCCGTCCGCTTCGATGTCACCGACCTTATCCCCTTCGAAGAGAGATCGCAGGGCAATCCCGATCTGTCCGGCGTTGACCTTGAGGTCCGCCGCTCGGCCCTGGTCGATCACGATACGATATTCTTCCGAAGGTTTGGGCCGCGTCGTGTTCACGTCGACCGCGCCGGGGATATCAGACTTGACGTAAGCTGCAACGTCAGCGGTGAAAGCTGTCAGCTTTTCCCAGTTGTCGGATTTAAAGATGTACTGAATGGGTTCAGTTCGATTGCCCCCTCCCCCACCCTGTTCGGCGACGGAGAATTCAGCCCCATCTTTGCCAAAGATCGGACCGAGCTCGTCCCGCATCCGGCCCATCAGATCGCGCTGCGAAAACTTGCGTTCTTCCTTGCCGATCAGAAGGACATCGATCCGCGCCTTGTTCACCTTCTTGTCACCGCTCGCCGCCAAAGCCGTCACGACCTTGTCGACGCCCGGATACTTCTGAAGGGCCGCGACGAGTTCGAAGGTCTTGGCCCGGTTGCCTTCAAGGCTCGTGCCTTCCGGTAGAAGATAGTTCACGACGATCTGCGAGCGGTCTTCCACAGGGAAAAAGGAGACAGGAACAAAGTGCAGCATGAAGAAGCTGAGGATGAAGACGACGATACCGCCAGCGATGGTCAGCCCGCGATGATCCAAACACCAGGTAAGGATGTGGCGATAACGGGTTTCGACTGCGACAAAGAAGTGCTCAAGAGCAAAATAAACCCTCCGGAGCGGCGGATAGCTCGGCGCGTGCTCACCCGGCTTTAAGAGGCGGGCTGACATCATCGGCGCGATGGTAAAGGCGCAAAAGAGCGACACCAAAACCGCGAAAGCTACGGTCAGTCCGAACTGATAGAAGAATCGTCCGACGATGCCTTCCATAAAAGCGACGGGTACGAATACGGCGCAGATGGTCAGCGTAGTCGCAAAGACCGCCAGACCGATCTCGGACGTCGCATCCTTTGCGGCTTCAGCACCTGATTTGCCCATCGACAAGTGCCGGTGGATGTTTTCAATCACGATGATGGCATCATCAATCAGGATCCCGATGGCCAGCGAGAGACCGAGGGTACTCATCATGTTCAAGGAGAAGTTCATATACTGGAGAAAGGCAAAGGTCGCGATGACGGAAATCGGCAGGGCGATGGCACTGATGACGGTAATCCAGAAGTTACGCAGGAAGACAAAGACGATCAGCGTCGCGAGCAAGGCACCCACGACGAGGTCGAGCTTCACCGAATCGATCGAACCCTTGATGAACTTCGAGTTATCGGAAACGATTTCGACTTTGGTGCCCTTCGGCAGCTGCGTCTTCAACTTCTCCAAGGCCACGGTCGCATCGGCAGAAACCTGCGGTGTGTTCGCGCCCGATTGCTTTTGCAGGGCGAGGAGAATGGTCGGAGTAAAACCGACAAAGGCCATCGTCTCCTGATCGGCGATGGTATCAGAGACTTCCGCGACGTCACCGAGGCGAAGGCTCTGCGCGCCGGGAGCGAGGATAGGGAGATTGGCGATTTCAGCCGCACCTGTCGCCCGACCTTTGAGGCGTAAGCTCCAGGTATTCTTAGCATTTTGAAGCTTTCCAGCGGGAACATCGATGCTCTGCGCCTGCACGCTTTGGACCAGATCCTGCGGCGTGAGGTTCAAGCTCGAAAGGCGGTCGCGATCGACGAGGATGTGAATCTCGCGCTCACGGACGCCGGCAGCATTGATCGCTGCGACGCCCTTGACCCTTTCCAGGGCTGGCTGAATGGTGTCTTTGACGAGACTCGAGAGTTGGCTATAGGGCAGGGTCTCATTGGTGATCGAAACATTGAGGACCGGCGCACCACCGATATCAAACTTTTGAATGACGGGCGTCTCCGCCTCGTCGGGAAGATCGGACAATTTAGCAAAGACCTTGTCCCGCACTTCCTGCGAGGCCTGATCACCGTTCTTGTCGAGGTTGAACTGCAAGACGACCTGAGCGACGTTCGGATAGGCGTTCGACACGACGTTCTTGAGACCCGCGATGCCGTTCACCGCTTCTTCGAGGGGATCGAGGATACGTTGCTCGATGGTTTCGGGGTCAGCGCCGGGATACACCACGGACACGGTGATGACGGGAAAGTCGACGTTGGGATACTGATCGATCGCCAGTCGCGGGAGGGCAAAAAGCCCGAACACGACCAGAACCACGTTGAGCATCGTGGCGAAAACTGGGCGTTTAATGGAAATGTCCGACAAAATCATGGGTTTTTTCCTTTTCCCTGGGATGCCGCGTTCAATTCAAAATAGCTTCTGCATAAAGACCAGGAACGATGCGGGGATCAGACGGCGCCTGCGCGATCACGCGAAACGTGCGGCTGCTGCCTTCGACGACGGGAACCAAACGAATGATAGGAACAGAACCGGTAAAGCCGGTGGAGGCAATCGTCACCTTCAAGGTGTCGCCGACTTTGATTTTGCCCGCCAGTCGCTCGGGGACGGCAAAGCTTAGTTCGGCGTCGGTCGTATCATACACTTCAAAAACAGCATTGCCTGACTGCAAATTCTCACCGACAAACTTCATTTGCTTGGCGATAACACAATCGTAGGGAGCCAGGAGTTTGGTGTCAGCCATCGCCTGCTCAGATTTCTTGAGCTCGAGCTCGGCCAGTTGAAGGTCCAAACGAGCTTTGTCGAAAGCCGCTTTCAACTTGTCGTACATAGCTTCGGTCGAGACGTTCTGTCGCCGCAACTCTTCTTCCCGATCAAATTCACTCTTAGCGTTCACCAGAGCGACCCGCGCAACATCGCGCTTCGAGCGCGCGACGTCCTGCGCGAGACGATAATCGCGGTCATCCAGCGTCGCGAGAACCTGGCCCTTCTTGCAAGGATCGCCCGGCTTGCTCTTGATCTCTTGGATGAAGCCGGTCACGCGGAAAGCCAGACTGGCTTTTCTCTGGGAGGAAACTTCTCCGGACAGTCTTGTTTCCACCGTCATCGCCTGGCCTGGAGCGGGGGTCGCTGCAGCCGGGGCGGCTGCTGTTGGGGCCGCCGCGGGTTCGCCTGTCATCTCGCTTGGAGCCGCGGTAGCTGGAGCCTCTGCCTGGGCTGATGCTGCGGTCACCACGGGGGTATCTGGAAGCGACGCTTTGTCTTCTTTTTTAGTACAGGCACTCAGGACGAGAAGGCTGAGTACGAGAGTTCTGACGATCATTTATAAGTCTCCACGTGATAGGTCGTATATTATAATCGCGGTTCTTCTTGGCCCAATGCTTTTTGTGCTCTCAAATGCCATAGAATGAGCTGAGTCTGTGCGGTGACGAGTTGACCCTGGGCGTTGCTTTTTGCCGTTTCCGATTGAATCAGATCGGTCGCTGAGATCTGACCATTCTTAAAGCGGGATTGGTCGATACGGTAGGCTTCTTCGGCCTGAGCGACTCCGCTTTGAGCGAGGACCATGGATTCGCGGGCGGCTTTGTAGTTTTCATTGGCTTGCACCGCATCCAGACGCATCGCGTCGTTGACACCAGCGAGATAAGCATCGGCGCGGGCACGCTGCGCGACGGCTTCACGGACTTCGAAGATCGAGCTCCCGTTGTTCCAAATGTCCCATTGAACAGCGACACCGACGTAATTGCTGTCTTTCTCGCCGCCAAGGCCGGTGACCTCACCAAAGTTGCGATCCCACTTAGCGAAGACATTCACACTCGGCACCATCTTTGCGTAAGCTAGCTTTTTACTATAATCGGCTATTTCCGCCGCGAGTTGGGCCTGCCTGACTTCAACGCGCGTCCCATTTGGTTTGGCTTCATCGATCTTCGGCTCCTCGGCCAGGCGCGGCAGCTCTTTCTGCAAGGTCAGCTCTTCTCCAGGACCAGCCTGGATCGCAGCTTGAAGCGCCGCCATCGTAATCTGCCTTGTGGCACGGGCTTGAGCCGCTCGCGCCGCGGCCTGAGACAGAGCTAGTTGAAACTTCAAAAGATCACCCTGATTGAGGCGGCCGACTCTTTGCAAGACCTGCGCGTCTTGGTAGGCGCTTTTAGCAGCCGCTATCGAGGCCTCGCTGATAACTTGCTGCTCTTGTGCCTGATAGGCTTGTAGATAGCTCTCGGCAGCTGCATAGCCGGCATCACGCTTGGCTTTACGCAGACCTTCTTCCGAGAAATCGGTCTGTAGGCTATTGAAGTGACCATATTCGACAAGTCCGTAGAGCCCCGTGATCGGCTGCGTTACGGTTAAGCTGCCCATTTTGGTCACATCGTCGCGCAGAACGATTTCTTGTTCCCCGAACTTTGCGATCTGCTGATCAGGAAACCGCGTTTCGTTGTAAGTAACCGACGCCTTAGGCCCCACATTGCTCCAAGCCCCGCGCTTTTTCTCGATCTGAATCTGCAGGTCAGCCTGGGCTTGCGACACCTGGGGCGAACGGCTCATTCCCCTCTGGATCGCTTCTTCGAGGGTCAGCGAAAAAGCCCGGGAACTCGAGATCAGGGTCGCGGCGAGGGCGCAGCTGTAGATAGCAAAGGAGACGGGCCGCATCCGTCTCGGATAGGGATCAGATTTTCTCATGAGACTCCTCAATCACTTTATTTTAGGCCTCAAACAGCACTCATGTTCAGTTCGATGGCCTTTGACAAAGACCGTAAAGAAATAAATTCACAAAAGCGGCGACCTTGGCTTCGACTTGGATCTCTACCCCTTCGCAGGGCCAGGGCTTGCCGCAGGTATGGAGCGATGCATAGATGGCGAAGGCGGTAATCCGCGAATCGGCCGGCATAAAAATACCTTGTTCGATGCCGAGATCAATAGCCCTCTGCAGCATCGCCACCTGGATTTCACTGAATTCTTGAATAATAGGACCGACAATCGCCCCGTTAGCATTTTCATCAAACTCGCGAACGACTTCCGGCGTAACCTTCCACTCTTCGAAGTAGTCACGCACAAAGCTGAGCCGCGCCTGAATGAGGAGTCGCAGCTTGCTCGCAGCATCAGCGGCGCCCTCGCTGGCCAGCGCCATCGCTTCGACCATGCCCTGCCCGAATTTTCTGACGATCGCCGCGTAGAGTTCGTCTTTACTGCGAAAATAGAGATAGATCGTGCCTTTGCCCAAACCAGCTGCGTGAGCGATTTCATCGATCGAAGTTTTCTTAGGTCCGTAGCGAACAAACAGCTTTTCAGCCGCGTCCATTATACGTTGTTCTTTCTCATTGATGACGGCCATAGGGACTTCCTAGAAGTGACCTGGGGTATCTGACTAACTGACCAAAAACGTATTCTGGTCATCACCACAGTATCCATTCTGAGGAGACTTGGGAAGATCTGCGCCCGTAAGAGAGGTAAATATTTTCAGGTGCCAGGAGAGATACTCCGGCACCTGAGCTGCATAGGAAGGTGAATGATTAAATATACGAGGCTTGTTTGGCCGAATGGCGCAACTCGTCGCGGAACTGGGGATGAGCGATCTGAATCATCGCGTTGACTCTCTCGGCTACAGTCTTGCCCTTGAGGCGGGCGACGCCGAATTCGGTGACGATGGTATCGACATCGTTCCGGCCCACAGAGACTTTGGCGCCGGGTTTCAGCTCAAAAACAATTTTCGAAGCCTTGCCCTGGGCGGCCGTGGAACGGATGACGATCAGGCCCTGCCCTTCCACGGATCGCTGCGCGCCGGTGTGGGTATCCATCGCCCCACCGATGCCGCTGAGTTCCCGATGCCCGACCGATTCTGAGCAGACCTGCCCAGTGAGATCGACTTCAACCGCAGAATTGATGGAGACCATCCGATAGTTCTGGCCAATCCGGTAGGGATCATTGACGACCGAAGCGGGATGAAGCTCAACCACGGGGTTGCGATCGATAAACCGATAGAGTTCTTCCGTCCCATAGGCGAAAGCGGCAATCATCTTACGTGGCCACCGCGTTTTCTTAGCCCCGGTAATAACCCCTTTTTCGTAAAGGTCCATCATCGTGTCATTCATCATCTCGGTGTGCACGCCGAGATCTTTTTTGTGTTCGAGCGCGAGCCCGATCGCATTGGGAATCGAACCGATCCCGAGCTGCAGCGTACTACCGTCTTTCACGAGGTCAGCTACGTAGGCTGCAATGGCCCGGTCTTCCTCCTCGATCGCCGGCCGTCTCACCGTCGGGATAGGGCGTGAAGATTCGAGGAAATAGTTCACATCGCTCAAAGGCACGATGGTCGAACCAAAGGTCGCGGGAAGAGCGGGATTGATTTCGAGGACGCGGACCTTTGCCTTATAGAAGGCTTCCGTCTCATAGCAGGCGCTCGGCCCGAGACTCACAAACCCACGGGCGTCTGGCACGCTGCAGGATCCCCAGTAGATATCTGGCTTCTCTCCGGCCTGCATGATGGCCGAAAACCACTGCGAGAGATGGTGTGGAAAATATTGAATCCGAGGGCCGTGAGCCTTCCTGATGCATTCGGTGAGGAACATGACGACGAATTCAATCTGCTCGTCGTAGGCGCCTTCGGTAAAACAGGGATACAGCTGACTCGGGTTGGCCGTGTAGATCCGCAGCTTGTGCTGCAAATGCGGCAGGACCTTATGGAGATTCTGGTAAAGAATCTGCGGTTCGGCGGCTGCCATGGCGGTGACCATGCGTTGGGCCCCGTTCTGGAGGAGGCCGAGGGCTTCGTCGATTTGAATGATGGGGGGTCTGACGGGTGCGAGTGGGGTCATCTCTTGTCTCATCCTTTGTCTTGCAAAAAAGCGAGTTCCTCCGGCGTCGAGGTGCGCCCTAATATCGCATTGCGATGCGGGAAACGACCAAAACGTTCGATCAGTCCTCGATGTCTTTGAGCTTCGCTGCGTGCCGCTTCCATTTGCCGCTTCGCCGCCCCTTGATGATTTGCCACCAATCGCTCGAATTCACGCAGGCAGATATCCTGGATTTCGAGCCTTTCGCTGTGCATCGTCGGTAGCAACATGAAGTGAGCATAGGCCGCGGGCACGGCGAGATGCAGCTCTTTCTCGACAGCTTGCAAAGAGAGGGCCAAAGCTTTGAGGTCGTAATAAAAGGCGCGGGGCTGGCCGCGGTAGATGTTGCGCGGGAATTGATCGAGCAAAAGAATTAGAGCCGTCAAACTGCTGGTATTGAAAGCCCAGCGTTCGAAGGCTCCAGACAAGGCAGGGTCAATGTGTTCGGAGTAACGTTTACGTAAGAGCGTATCAAAGTCAGCATCGACGCGAAACCATCGCTGGCTTTTGGCCTCGTCGGCGGTTCCGTCTTCATGAAGGGTGCCGAACCAATGATCGAGAATAGTCTCAGCCAAAATGTCTATCATATCTCGCTCCTTTTGCTCTTTTCGGAACCCATGTAGAGCAAAAGCGAGAGTCTGCGTCAATGTCTGAAGTCAGAGGCGGAGCTCGCAGGAGCGCTCCTCTGGTTCAATTGCCTCCGACCGGCCGCGTGTCACCGCCTCCGACGGGATTGCCCACTTGGGTTCCAAATCCGCGGGTCAAAGAAGGGGTTTCGGCGTCTGCGGGCTTTCTTTGTTCTGCATTTGCGACGTTCATAAAGCTACTCCTCATGACAGATTAAGCGCGATAAGAAGGAAACAGCTGCATATTCAAACGCACGACTTGATTCGGTTGCGCTTCGCCCCGATTCTTTTCAATCTCGAGCAGTTTTTGATGAAAGACTTCGATCTCTTGTTTGACGAGCTCGAGCTGAGCACTCGTCAAGCTGAGGACGAGAGCTGAAATGTGCCGCTGATCAGAAGAGAGTCCATCGAGAACGGCGAGACCGTGGGTGATAGAATCGCGGTGAAATTTGGTCACGGCTTGACCGGTGATTTCGGGGCCCGATGAGAGGATTTGTTCGCGCTGCACGTAGCGTTGCGTCGCAGGATCTTTTTGAATAAGTTTTAAGCGCTCGAGCAACTGCAAGGATTCTT
>CANJJY010000112.1 GCA_947474445.1 Oligoflexaceae bacterium | reverse complement strand
ATCAGCCATCTCAAGGAGCTTGTCGATCCCCACTTGAGTGACGGCCGGTTCGGTCGAAGCGATACCCATGCTGATCGTGACGAGTGGGGAAACCAGCGAACCGCTGTGATCGAGCGAGAGCTCGCGGATCGCATCGCGGATATTGTTGGCGATGATCGACGCTTGTAAGGCGTTGGTGTGCGGGAGGATAATCGCAAATTCTTCGCCACCGTAGCGAGCAACGAGATCGCCCGGACGCTTGACGGAGCTTTTGAGAGTCTGGGCGATGCGCTGCAGACACTGATCGCCGCGCTGGTGGCCGTAGGTGTCGTTATACTGCTTAAAGTAATCGATGTCGCAGAGGATTAAAGCGAGATCGCCGCCGTTTCGATAGGCGCGCTTCCACTCCTGCTCGAAGTTCCCGTCGAAACAACGACGATTGGGAACACCGGTCAAACTATCTAAAAGAGACATCTTGGTCAGAATTTGGTTGAGATCTGTCAGCTGATGGGTGGCTTCAAGCAGCTCGCGCTCGCGCGCTTTCCGGCGATCGATTTCATGCTTGAGACGGAGGCACGAACGGACCCGCGCCCGCAGCTCGAATTCTTCGAAGGGCTTGCTGACAAAGTCGGTTGCGCCAAAGGCAAAGGCCAAGGGCATCTTTTCGCCGCGTGAGCCTTCGGCCATAGCGAGAATGGGAATATCCTGGTAGAAGAGCAGACTGCGGATCTGGTCGACAAACTGCGCAAACTGTTCGCCCTGCGTAATGTCGACAATGATCAATTCGAGACCGAAAAAGGTCCGAAACGAAGTCTGACTGAGACCGAGGACGCGCTCGGCATCGTCCAAACTCGTGCAGCTATGAACTTGGGGATAGCCCCAGCGATGGAACATAGCGATCAGCTGTTCTTGGTCTTTTTGCGTAGGATCTACGATAACGATCGACATAGTTCACCCTCACCTATCTCCTTCGGCTATCGGAAGAGCTTTCGGAAGCTCGGAGAAAAAACTAGAGAAATTTGTGTAGTATTATGAAATTATTGGATAATATATTTTGCGTTCCGGCGCTCTTAAGGCGGCAATTCGCCCTATTTGAGGGGAACTTTTGGTTTTTCAGGGACGGCGCCTCGGCGACCTTCCCCGGTTTAAGGGCCCTATATGAAGAAAGTCCTCTTGGTCTGTCTCGATAACCTAGGTGACCTCGTTTTCGTTTCCGGACTCGCCCGAGCCCTCAGCGAAGATCCGGACGTCGAACTGAGCCTCTGGTGTAAGGACTACACCTCGCGGATTGCGCATCTCTTGCCAGGCATTCACAAAATATATGCGGCCGATCCTTTTTGGGACCGAGGACCGCAGCGTCGTCGAGGCTCTCTGCGCGTGTTTCTTCGCTCGTGGCGCAGCATTCGTCGGGCTCACTTCGATGTGGCCTATCTTCCCACGGTCAACTGGCGAACCGCTTTTTTTGTCAAACTGGCTGGAATCCCCCGGCGCCTCGGTCTCGCCGGTCGCAAGAATCAAAGGTTTCTCACCGAGGTCGTGCATCAACCGCGGTCGGATGAAACGGTCGTGGCCGGTTTTCTGCGGGTTTTTGGCGGGAGTTTGACTCGGTCGGTACCGCCCCATACCTGGCTCGATCGCCGGCGCCTGCCGCCCCTCGCCCTCCCTCTCTCCCTGCAGGGCAAAAAAATAGCCGTTCTGCACGCCTTTGCCGGTCGAGCCGATCGCTGCGCTCCCCTTGAGGTCTGGGAACGCTTGGCTCAACAACTGGAAGCTGCCGGGTATTTTATCCTTTGGACAGGAACCCAACTCGAATTAGAGCGTCTACGCGGGCGGCTTCCCGGGAGTGACGTGGCTCATTTTATTGATTCCTGGGCCCAAGATCTCGAAAAACTAGCCTGGCTCTGGGCGCAGGCTTCTCTCTTCGTCGGTCATGACTCCGGGCCCTTGCACGTCGCCCATGCTCTCGGTGTTCCCGTGATCGGTCTTTACCTGCCCGGGCAGAAGCGAACGTTTCCCCAGAGCGCAGCTCCTTCTCATCTTTATCAAGCGTCGAACCCTGCTGCTCTCGATCTCTTGCAGCTGTCGCAGGGCATCGCCGGCTTCATTGAGGGCCTCGCCCAGCTGACCAAATCTTAGGCAAAGCCGCGGCTTAAGGCGGCCGAACGCTCAAATTGAAGAATGATTTCAGGTAATAATTGCTGGTACGCAGCTTGCTTCAGAGACTTCGGTCCTCGTTTGAGGATCTCCTCTCGCTCAGGCGAGGGATCTCTTGAGGAATATGGTCATGCTGCTTCTCCTCGTGCGTACGCTTCTGTTTTTGCCGCTCCTTTTGATCGGGGTCTCCTCCTGCAAAGATAAGCAGGATTCCTTCGCCTATGCGATCAAGAGCTACGAAGCGGACCAGGCGCAATCGAATGGCAACCTCGTGGAGAGTCCCAATCAAGATCGCTGGGAGTCACCCCTCTACGTGATGGTGAGCCGCAATAAAAGGCTCAGCAACGAAGAGATACGGGATGTTTGCCAAAGCCCTGCGCGCATCGCCCTGGTCCCTTTGAAAGAAGGCCAGACCCTCGCACCTGAAACTGATTTTAAAATATATAGAGAAGGCCGCAGTTGCTACGAGCGTTCATTCACCAACGCCTGCGTGGGCTGGATCTATCACGGGACTTACGCCTGCTTTCATTTCATCAATAAAAACCCAGCGAATCCTTGAATGTCAGACCGATCAGTGCACTAGAGTCCGCATCAACGAGCGAGTTGCGGACATAGCCGGGCGTTGATGCGAGAGAAGCTGACCCTGCGGCGACAGCTTGCGATAGAGCGCGTCGATCGCCTTGAACTCGTCGGCGGCGCGCGTTTGCGCGCTGATGGCATGACCGGCCTCGTCGCGACCAATGAGGTCAACGCGAATTTGATCGCCTTCTTGCGCGATGGTCAAACGGAGGTCGAGGATTCTCTTCCACTCTGTTTCCCAGAGTTTGAGGCGACTGAGGGCATAGCGATGCAGGGCAGGGGACGGGGGAAGGCGTCTAAAGAAAATATTAAGCTTCATCACGGACCTCCACAAAAGGCTTGCCTGAACGCAGAAGGGCCGCAGCGACAGATGAAATCTGGAACAACGTCAGCTAAAACAGGTCGAGTGCAGGTGAACACTCGCGGGCAAGTCACGGTTACTTTCGCCCCTAGGTTGCCTGGCTTGAGACAAATTGGCAAGTAGAAGCTGCAAAGTCGCTGTTGCCCACCCCTGCGCACGAGGCTGCGGTGCGGTCCGATAACTTTGGAATACGAGAGGACTTTATGATTTAATGGGGCGAGGCTTGAGGTTTCTCCTGACGCGATGGGAGGGCAGCTCCCCGGAGCTTGCGACGAAGCTGATACTCATTCTCAGGCTGGATTTGTTCTCATGAGGTGCCTTCCGTGACGAATGAACGAACGACCAAGGTTAAACCGCGGCGCCCCTATATACACGTCATCAAAAGTCTGAGCCAGGTGCTCAAGATCAATCGCGAAGTTGAGACCCCTATTTGGGTGGCGGGACAAGCGGATCACGATCATTGGGGTGAATGGCCGATCCGGATCACCATCTGGAATATCTTCAAAGGGGCTGGCGGCGAACATTTTTATAACGATTTTCGGATGCTCAGTTTTCAAAGCGATATTCTGATGATCCAGGAAGCTCTCCTCTCGAGGCGCTCGCTCCACGATTTAACACCCCTAGGTTTTGGCGTCGTGCACAGCGCTTCCTACGAGCGTGCCGATCGTCTGCGCGACGGCGTCATGACTATTTCGCGCGTGCAGACCCAGGGTGACCCGCAAAGAATCCTCTGCAAATATCCGGAACCCGTGCTTAAGACTCCGAAGGTCGCTCTCGTTACCTTTTATCAGCTGGGAGTCTTGCGTCCTAGTCTGATGGTCGTCAACATGCATGCGACCTTGTTTCGCTCCATCAAGCGCGCTGTGGAAGAGCTCGATCATTTGATCGCGCTACTTCCCGTCCACGATGGTCCTATGATTTTTGCAGGCGACTTCAATACTTTTACGCCGCGTTACTTTCAAGCGATCTGTAGCAAGTTAGAATCTCTCGGTTTGAGCTATGTGTCTGTCCCTGACGATCCTCGTCGTTCACTGGACCATCTTGATCAGCTTTTTGTCCGCGGCCTTACTGTTAGTGAAATAGAAGTCGATACAAGGGTCCATTCCTCTGATCATTTTCCCATCCGCGCGACCATCCATCTGCCGCCACTTTCTTGAGCTCGGTGGCATGAGCCTCCAGACCCAAACCCTCTAGCTCAAACCGTGGATGTTCTTGGCCGTGCAGACCGGAGCCCATGCGAGTACTGGGCGTTTTGGTTTTTAAATTGTTCGCCGGGCAGCTTGACGCTGCGTGAACGGCCTTACTTGACCCACATTCGATGAATAGAGCTTGAATTAAGTCATTGTTTCGACCGCTGCTTCAAATCCGCCACATTCCAAGCAAAGCGATCTCTTGGATGATTTCCTTTAATGCATTTTCATAATCTTGAACGGATTTGCATTTATATTTGCCTAACATTGATTCAACAATTGAATTCATTTAAGCCTCTGATGATCTCTAGTCAAATCGATTAGCCACGCACAAATTTCAGGGTTAAAAACCTTTTCAAGCGCCTTAAATTCTTTGATCCGTAATTTTTTCAAAAAGCTTTCTTCAATCCGCATGGATTCAATCCATTCGAGTACGTCTTGGTAGCTGCTTATTTCGTTTTCTTTGACGACTAGTTGAACAAGTGCCTTTTCAGGCGAAGCGATGAGAAAGTGCCTCTTCTCATCAACACCTTTCCGCTCGATTGAAACCTGATACTTTTCAAGTGGCAGATAGTCATAGAGATATCGACCTAAAGGTGTCTTGAAATCTTTCTTTCTTTTGGGAGTGGTTGATTCGATAAGTTCGACACGCTCTGGTAACGCTCCGAAGTAGGATAGGGCGCTGTGACCGCTAATATAAGATGGACCGTATATCATGTTGGCTAAGACAAACGGTGAATATGGTCGGCCAAATTCTTCACCGAGAGCGTAGATTCCTTTTTTTACGCGAATGACAGATCCATCTTTTATAAGCTTGCTTATCTGGTCTCTTGGGGCGGAATAGTCCCTTAATATATCGGTCAATTGATTGTAATCAAACTCAGGTGTTTTCAATATGTTAAGGAGTTTTAAACGATCCATAAGGTCTCCAGTATGTAGCTATTTTAACGACATACTGGTTGTCTTTCAATTGCAAAATGCGCTGAAAGTTGAATCTGATTCCGAAACGCAAGAAGTTCCGTAAGGCTTACGGCGCTGCGCATACCTATTGAGACCGCAAAAGGCTCTCGACTCCCGACCAAAAAAAAATCCATCCGGAGATGGATCTTCGCCTTGAATTCGGCTTGTTCAGTCAGGGTCAATCAAATCAATCAAAGCTGATAGATGTAGATCTTATCATCGTGATAAGCGGGGACAAACATTTCCAAGCGGCCATCGTCGTTCACATCGCCAAAGGTGAGTTTGCCGATCGTCGATTCACCATCGTGCAAGAGGTCCTGAGTATACGTCCAATCATTCACATCATCGCTCGTAGCGATCAGTCTATGCACGTGCGTCGAGCCATCGCCAGCGGCGATGATCCAAGGTTTTTTGAGTTGACTGGCCGGGTCTGAGCTCGGTTGCACGGCAAATGCTGTGCCAGGAGCCGCCTGGTTTTTGCCTTCTTTTTCGGTTTTGATACCATCGAGGAGGATGTGGCGGGTCCATGCAGCTGTTTTATAATCGGCAGGAATTTCATAGGCCATGATCGCAGCTTTGGCATCGGCCTCATGATTGGTGACGAGCAAATCGAGTTGGCCATCGCCGTTGAGATCGGCTAATTCGAGATCGAAAGCCGAACCGATCGCATCGTCGATGACGCGGCTCTTCCACACATCGCCTTCTTGCCACTGCAGACTCAGTTTCTTACTGAAAAATTCGGCCGACAGGATTTCGACCTTACCATCGCCGTCAAGGTCGTGAAGGGCAAAGTGGGTGTCCGGGCCTTTGGCGATGATATGCTCAGCCCAAGCGCCTTTGGTCGGCTTTTGGGGTTGTTCAAGCCAGAGGATTTCGCCATCGCTTGCGCCAAAGAGAGGTTTTTTTGCGCGGGCGGTCACGGCATCGAGCCGTCCATCGCCATTGATATCGGCGAAGAGGACGCGATGGTAAAAATAATCTTTTTTCGGTGCTGCTATTTGAAAGCTTTCACCGCTATCTAGATTGACGATGTTCACGGCACCGTTGTTGGCTCCAGGAGTCAGAAAGCCAGAACCAACCGCTACAAAACGCTCACCGAAAATCTCTGAAGGCACGACAGTCACGTCGTTCGGCCAGGTGATCTTGGTCGTCAAAGCCACTGGCTTTACACTTTGGATCTCATCGGTGGCCGTCGCGTTGAAACTCAAGCGACTGAAGGTGCTGGTGCCAAACACGGCAAAAGCAGAGACCAGAAGATCTTTGCTGCCAGGCTGGGCGCCGTCAACCATCTGTAGAAAGCCTGGTTTGGCGATGCTGATGGAACCGAGCGACTTGACAGCGGGAGCAGCATAAACGCTCGAGGCGAAAGCGGTGGCAGCCGCTAAAGAAGCAAAGATAGCACGAAAATCTTGCGACATTTTTTATCCTCTCTTAATAAGTTTCATGCGGACGATAACGCGCGCTCCCAGCTCTCACAAGCAGAAATCTTGGGACACGTTCGAGATTTAAATCGGACTTGACGACACATCCGTCGCGCGTACGCCGCGCGTGCGGTGACTTGCCGGACGCACGGTTGCCGTGAGCCGTACAATCGGAATGCGATTTTTGAGAAGCAGAGCGGCGATCATCACGATGAGATTTAAAACCGCGAGTAAAACAAAAGGCCCCGCTTCCATCCAGGCATCGAACAAAAAGCCGCCGGCGAGCAGCGTGACCATGATGCCGAGAGCGCCGAAGGTTCCAAAAAATCCAATCACCGCGCCGCGCTTACCCGCCGGTGCTAAATCTTGAATCAAAACCTGGCTGGCGATGACAGCGCCCACCTGACCAAACCCAATCACCATCGCGGTCATCGCGAGAAAACTACTGGTCGGATCTTTCACAAAAAAAGTTAGACCGTAACCGAGCACATTGAGACCGAGGCCGATCGCCAGCGCATGAACGCGATGGATACGATCGCAGAGAATGCCGATGACAGGCGCAAAGACCAAACCCGCGCCGCCGATGATAGCGATGAGTTTGCCGCCGGCTGCGACGCCGTTGGCGGCGGCTAGATCGATCGCGGCGAGACTGGCACTTCCGCTGAGACTCGGATCGATGCTCGCACTGTGGTGCTTGGTCAACCAAAGCGGCAAATATACACCGGCGACGGCGAGGTCGGCGCGCGCGACAAACGCGGCTGCATAGGACAGCGCAATGCCGATATTATTCTGCGCGGCGGACCAGCCGATTTTGGCCATTTGCCAGAGTGGGGGTTCATGTTCATGGGCCGCCTGCGCATGACGGCCTTCCTTGAGCCCAAACAGCATGAGCAGACCTGAAGCAAAGGCGAGCGCGGCTGCGGTGAGATAGGTGCTCCAGGCGGCGGTCGTTCCATCCTGTCCGAGCGCGGTGAAGAGCCGGGGAAGCTTGGCTAGACCGAGAGCGGCCGCGACGGCGCCAAAGCCGTTCATGATGCCCATGATCGCATTGGCTTTGCCGCGATCTGGATTTTGAACGTAATCGGCGGCGATGGTCGCGAGCATGGCGGTGGCCGCAGCAATCCCCACGGCAAAAGCACCGCGCGTGATCATTAAGAGAGTGATAGACGTGCTGAGGGGCGTCAAAGCAAAGCCGAGAGCCATCACAAAAAAGCCTGAGGCATAGACGATGCGTCGGCCTTTCTTATCGGAGATCAGACCGAAGGCGCCGACCAGGAAAATCATCAGCACTTCAGAGACGAAACCGACTTGGCCACTGACTTTGCCGTGATCACGCAGAGGCAGGCCCAGTACGCTGTTCAAAAGATAAGGCTGCAGCGCATTGATCAGAACAGCCAGCATGATTGTCGAAAAAGCCGCGGCATAGAAAGTCTTGATGTGACGGGCCGCCACTCCTTCCATCAGGCGCGTACCCCAAACGCGGACGGTATTCTGCATCACTCTTGTTCCCTTCTCCGAACGCGCCTCTCGCACTACTTTGTTCTTTGTAACAAAAAAGCCCGCCAAGCGTTCCGCTTCTGTTTTATGCATGCATGTGTCGCCGATTTTTCTATGAGGTTTGTACCGATAATCAGCGAGCGCATCAATAAGAATTAATAAGCACCGCAGGCTGGACTGCCAAACGCTTTGCGCCCTTTACCTTTTTTTCTTTGCAATGAGAAGGCAGGTGGTCTAGACAAGTTGATAATTATCCGGCTGCTCCAGCTAAAAAGAAACGAGAAGGTACGATGCTCAACAGATATGCGTGGTCTCTGCTTTGTTTAGTATCCAGTACACAAGTCCATGCCTTCGACTGTGAACAAGCGCAAAAAGCGATCTTGAATCTCGACGCATCAAGCGCAAGCCAAGTCACAGTCAGCGATACAGCCTTTATCGATCAAAAGTTGTTTGTCGCTTCCAAGCCCAAGGTCAAAGGCTCATCGGTGGCGATCACCAGCTTTGTGACGACAGCGCAGGGATATGAACAGCTCTGGTGCAAACTCAAATCGCAAGAAGCCGTGTTGGCCGAAACGAAATTAAGCGCCGCCGGCGTCAGTCCCGACTGCGCTGACTTCAATAAAGATCAACTCGAGCAAGCGCTCGCCTCGCTGCCAGAAGCGGCTGCGGCCTATAGCCTTGACACCCTCGGCATTAGAGTCGTAGCCGATCAAGACTTTGGGACAGGTTCACAATGGGCACCATCGAGCGTTCAGCTTGTCAAAAAAGACGGCGACGTCACGGTGCAAGCGACGCGTCTCAAGTCGGCGACCTGGATTCCCATCGTGGGAGGAATGAACTACTGCAAGCTCCTTTCACCGGCCGGGGCGCGGCAGCTGCTCACTGAGCAGATCGTCAGCAAAGGCGGGAACGTGAGCGAGCGCGAAGCAGCCACGTGGCAAAAAATCGAATGGAAAGGTGCGAGCGGCGCCTATGTCCTCACGCAAGGTCATCTTGAAGAAGCCGTCGCGGCCGCCGCAGCGACCTTTATCATCAGTCCCGGCGCGGAGATTCCTCCGACCGCGATGTCAGGGCTTGCGCAGCAATTGGCGCAACGGGGCTATCTCGCGATCGTCATGCAATATCCCAACAATAATTCGATACTGGAAGGCCTGAGCGGCAAGAGTTCGGCGGCTACGCTCGCGACTTTTATCAAGACGGCTCCGCAGGAGATCAAAGGTTTCAATGCCAAGCCCCTGACCGGCAAACCAGTTTATGTTGTGGGCCACAGTCTCGGTGGAGCGACGCTGGCGAGTGAAATCTTTCGCAAGGGTCAGCCGAGTGTCTTTGATCATATTTTCCTCTATGGAACGAGCTCTTTTGTAAAAATCGGCGGTTCAAACGTACCGACGAGTTCACCCATGACTTTTCTGTTCGGTGAACATGATGGTCTGTCAGGCAAAAATATCCCCAAATTTCTGAGCGATTTCTCGATCAGCTTTGACCCTCAATCCTTTGACCTGCAGACCTCGTCGCGCTATCCGAGCATCAGCTATCAGCAGATTCAAGGACTGAATCACTTTTGTATCGTCACGGACACGAGCGTAGGC
Organism: Oligoflexaceae bacterium; assembly: GCA_947474445.1. GTDB lineage: Bacteria > Bdellovibrionota_B > Oligoflexia > Oligoflexales > Oligoflexaceae > Oligoflexus. The sequence continues at coordinate 1,369 of CANJJY010000112.1, read as the reverse complement.
AACAGCGGACTCAAGAAAAAAGACGGGCCTGGACTCGAACCTGACGCCTGCGTGGCGGCCCTCGCGCAAGCTCTAGTTCCTTAACTGATATTGGCGGGCGCGGTCGATCTTGATCACGTCTTTTTTCTTTTGCGAGGATCCCTTTATGGTGAGAAGTGCGCTACTTATTTTAGTTGGCTTAGCAGGATGCCTTTCGCAAGGCGTCTTTGCCTCGGCTGCTTCCCCGCAGCTGCAAGTGAAGGTCGCTGGGATCAAATCGGACAAAGGCGTCATCGTCGTACGGATTTTTTCTGACGAACAGGGTTGGCTCAAAAACGACAAGGCGATCGAAACTCTGAAGCTGACGCCCCAGGGTAACGAGATCGCGACGACGATTGCTCTCAAGCCGGGAACGTATGCCGTGCATGTTTTTCAAGACGAAAACAGCAACGGCAAGCTCGATATGAAATGGCTCCCTCCTGGCCCCGCTGAACCTTGGGTCGTTTCGAACAATGCACAGGGCACCATGGGGCCACCCTCATTCAAAGATGCGAAAGTTCAAATTGAAGCAGATCAAACGCTGCAGCTCAGCCTGCAGTAGATCGTGGCTCCGCACCAAGAAAGAGGCTTGAGTGAGGTTTTTACTCGCTCCCGATTCGTTTAAAGGAAGTCTTTCAGCTCTCGAGGCCTCCGAGATCATGGCGCGCGCCGTCTGTGAGGTATGGGCCGATGCTGAAGTCGACCTCCTGCCGATGGCCGACGGCGGCGAGGGCACCCTCGATGTTTGGCTCACCGCTCTGGGGGGAGAATCGATCGCTTGCTCTGTGCTCGATCCTCTGGGTCGAGCGATCGCGTCGCGTTTTGGTCTGAGCGCCGATGGACGCACAGGTTTTGTTGAAATGGCCTTAGCTTCGGGTTTGACCCTCTTAACGCGGGACGAACGCGACCCTTTGCGTGCCAGTAGTTTCGGAACTGGGCAGTTGATACGAGCCGCCCTCGATGCTGGAGTCGATCATATCTACCTCGGCATCGGCGGCAGTGCGACTGCCGATGGAGGGGCGGGCATGCTCGAGGCGCTGGGTTTCCGTTTGCTCGATCAGCACGGACACGCTCTCGAACGCGGCGCGCGCGCCCTGGCGCAACTTAAGGTAATCGATCGCCGTGAGATGCACCCGCGTTTAGCCAGCGTCGACCTGCGCGTTGCCTGCGATGTGATCAATCCCTTGCTCGGCCCCAACGGTGCTAGTGCCGTCTACGGACCGCAAAAAGGCGCGTCGCCCACCGCGGTGGTCGAACTGGAGGCGTGCTTGACTCAATTCGCAGAGGTCACGGCGGTCGACGCCGCGCTCAAACCGGGGGCGGGGGCAGCCGGTGGCATGGGCTTTGCGCT
>CANJJY010000111.1 GCA_947474445.1 Oligoflexaceae bacterium | reverse complement strand
TGCGTAATCGCCTGATTGAGTTCTAATTGGTGGCTTCCGGTTAAAACATACTGAGCTTTGGCTGGATTCGCATCGACGATTGTTTGTATGTAGGACAATAACTGTGGCACTCTTTGAATCTCGTCAAATATGACGGGACTTGGATAGAGATCCAAAAATGCACGCGGATCATTTGTTGCCAAGCTTCGAATGTCGGGATCTTCTAAGCTCACGTAGCTGTGTCCAGGAAATGCTAATCGAGTGAGTGTGGTCTTGCCGGCTTGACGTGGTCCTGTGATCGTTATCACCCTATACTGAGCGGCGATGGATATAAGTTCCTGTAATATATGTCTTATTATCAAGAGGGTTCCTCGCTTGGGCTAATTTGAAGTCCAACTTCAAATTAGCCTAGAAAACTCAATAAGTCAAATATTACGGCTATTTCCAGGCCAATTTCGATTGATATCATCAGTAAACAGAAAAGCTGCAAAACAAACTTATAATGTGTTGCGCTGCAGTCTCCTCAAAACCATACCCACAGCCCAAAAGAAAGTGATCTAGCCCCCGTTTGAACAGGACACGTCATTCAGCTCCAACTTGCTTCGGCCTTCGATGCTACAACGGAGATTTGATCCAGGTTAGCTTTGTTCTTGACTGCCACGATCGAGAAATGATCAAGCTGTCGGTGCATCTTGGCTATTTCTGCTTCTTGCTCAGACTTGAGGCGAGCGATTGTATCGCGGGTCTGTGCTTTTAACTCCGCGAGTTTACCCTTGAGTTCGGCCGAAGATGAAGTGCAAGTCTTGGTGACCTGACTTGCGAGATCTTCACCTGGCGCTCCTAAGAAGGAACTTGGTTGTATCAGAGCAATCATCTTACCTCCTCCTGCGTGATTTTTAGAAGGGAGGTTTGAATTTTATGCAGCGATCGCTTTGATCAGCCGCCCTCTTGGTTTTGAGCTGGTGGGATTGAAGAACTTTTGAGACGACTAAAACACGGATTTACATCTATTTTCTGTTCATAAAATTAAACATAATTGATGATTTTGTCTAAATTTGTGAACAAAATCTCCTTTTTACTCCTTCGAAACTGTGATAAGATTAGATTTAGAGTATTTTTGTTCATAAAAATGAACAAAAAGGAGGATTTTGTTCAAAATGGTGAACACTGGAAAGTCTAAAGCTGTCTTGTTTCCGAAGGTTGTCCGACTGCTCAAAATCACCGGCGAAAACATTCGATTGGCTCGGCGGCGACGACATTGGACCACTGAGAGTCTTGCGGAAAGAGCAGGCATTGCGCGCGGTACTTTGGTTGCGATAGAGAAAGGCTCTTCAAGTGTATCCATGGGGCACTATGCTTCGGTGCTTTTCGCTTTGGGTGTTGCCGAAGATCTCTCGCTATTAGCCGCTGATGATCCCGAAGGCCGTCAATTGCAGGATATCGAGACTCTGGCTGGTTCACGTGAGGATTCCTGATGAAGGTTGAAGTCCTAGTTTACGCTGCGTGGTCGCCCCAACCGGCACTGATGGGAGTGCTGTCGGCGAGTTATCTGAAAGGTAAAGAGAACTTTTCATTTGAGTTTGATTCAAAATGGCTGGCGCAAAAGAACAAGCCAAAATTGGATCCTGAACTGCCCTTGGTAGCAGGAAAGAGTTTTGCGCGAGGAAGTTCGCTCTTTGGTATCTTTGCGGACGCTGCTCCAGATAGATGGGGACGGCGTTTGATGATGAAGAGAGAAAAAATGCTCGCCCGGAAGGAAGGGCGGCCTGAAAGAACGCTTTTGGAATTGGACTTTCTGATGGGGGTCGATGATGCCGGACGAATGGGTGGTCTTCGCTTCAAAAGGGAAGCTGAAGGTCCATTCCTGGAAGACAGTCGTCATAGCCCAACGCCGCCAATTGCCGATTTGAGAAAGCTGGAAAATGCTGCGTTGGCGCTGGAAAGAGATGATGCAGCAGAGGTAGAAGAAGCATTAGCAGTCCTCTTCAGGCCGGGTGGTTCATTAGGAGGGGCGCGTCCGAAAGCAAATGTTTTAGATCCATCTGGCGCGCTTTGGATTGCAAAATTTCCGAGTGAACGCGATGATATTGATGTTGGTGCTTGGGAGGCGGTTACCGCATCTTTGGCAAGAGCCGCGGGCTTGAATGTTACGGAATCAAAAGCTGCAAAGTTTGGTTCGAAGCATCACACGTTTCTTACAAAACGCTTTGATCGCGACGAGAATAATACGCGCATGGCCTATGCATCGGCCTTGACGCTGCTAGGAAAGAAAGATGGGGAGAGCGAGAGTTCAAGTTATCTGGACTTGGCAGAAATAATTATTTCTCAAGGCGGAACTCCAAAGACTCAACTTCATGAGCTATGGAAGAGGATTGTTTTCTCCATTCTTGTTTCAAATTCCGATGATCATCTTCGCAATCACGGTTTCCTTTACAATTTCGATCGCAAGGGTTGGGATCTTTCCCCTGCGTTTGACCTCAATCCTGTCCTTGGTGCTGCAGGTTTGACTTTGTCCATCGATGAAGAGGATAGCTCTTTGAGTCTGGAATGTGCTCGATCTGTGGCTCCGTATTTCCAGATTGAACTCAATGAAGCTGATGAAATCATAAAACATGTTCTGGCGGTTCGAATGGCTTGGCGCATGCATGCGAAAAAGCTTGAAATCAAATCTTCGGAAATTGAGTTAATGGCTTCGGTGTTTGAGGCGGAGAGATAGACTGGTTTTTTGGCAGATATCGCGGCAGCTGAAACAGGTGGGCATGCCAGCAATAGATTTGGCTGGCAGCCTCTGCAGTTCAATGGTCGCAAAAGACCAAGCTTAGGGAGAAGGAGCGTCAACGATATAGGTAACGTCTTCTTTCACGCTGCTACAGGCAGCGTCGTACTTTTTCCCATCGACAGTTATTTCTGCGCGATCGGTAAAGGTTGTTCCGGCTTTCTTCGACGACTTATGCTTTCGGTCCAACTCGAGTTTGAGGTCGAAATCTTTCGCCTTATATTTGTCGTTTTTCTCATCGAAATCACCTTTACTCACGAGGTGAAAGTTTTCGTGGGTATCTGCTCTAAATAAATAGATCGTATGACCCTCGACTACAACGTTTGGAAAACTCTCGTCTTCTTCCTCTACGCAATAGACATCGACATTCTTTAAAGTCACCTTGCTGCTCATTGAACTCGACTGGGCTTCAGCGGGGGTACTCTTCTTTGATGTCTGGCAACCAATGGCCGTGAGCAAGACGAGGGCGACGGGCAAATAGATTCTTTGCATGATCATTCGTTATCTTCCTTGCGGGATGTTTGAGAGTGCCTCGCCTTAAACTTACGGCGCGGCGACTTCATCGAAGCAATATGTCGGCCGTGCCCATTCAGCCGAACAAACCTCCTAAAACCCAGCTATTCCTGGATGAAGATGGCGGGGGTAACCTGCCTAAGAAAGAACTAGGTGTAGGATTAATAGTCAATTAAATCGAAATGTTAAGATTTTGTAAAGATCTCTAAGGCCCAAATCGCGAGGTGCAGAAGCCGCTCAGCCCGGCGTATGGACCGAAAGGCTCAACATGAAAATTTAATGCGTCACTATAGATTTAATATCGACGCTTTTGTTTATCTCTCGGCGTGAACGTGCTAAATCCGTCCTGCCGCGGTCTGTCCTCTGACTCTCTCTGTGTGGTACCTATTATGGCTAAAGTCCGCCTCTTGGAAGATGAACTCGTCAATAAAATCGCCGCTGGAGAAGTGGTCGAACGACCAGCCAGCGTCGTGAAAGAATTGGTAGAAAATGCGATCGATGCCGGAGCCACCCACATCAAGGTAAGTCTCAAAGACGGCGGACGGCAGATGATTCACGTCCTCGATGACGGATCGGGAATGGAAGAAGCCGATGCGATTCTGGCAATGAAGCGGCATACCACCTCCAAACTCTCGCACGCCGATGATCTGTTTCAAGTCCAGACGATGGGCTTTCGGGGCGAAGCTTTAGCTTCGATTTCGGCCGTCAGCCGCTTCACCTTGCAAACTCGGGCGGCTGAGGCCGACGCGGGAACGCGCATCGTGATGGAAGAGGGCACCCTGCAAGTCCTGCCTTGGCAAGGTCCACGTGGAACGTCGATGACCATCAACGATTTGTTCTATAATGTGCCGGTGCGCAAAGCCTTCATGAAAACATCGGCCGCCGAGTTTGCGGCCTGTCACGAGTATATGCAGGCGCTCGCCTTGTCGATGCCGCACATCGGCTTCACCTTGCTCCATAACGACAAAGAGATTTTCAGCGTCGGGGCCTTGCCGGCCAAGACTCCAGGTCTGCGCGGTGAAGAATCGCTGCGGCTGAGAGCGCAGGCCGTCTTTGGCAAAGAATCAATCGGTTCGCTCATCTATGTGCACAAGGTCGATCGCTATGCGCGCATTGAAGGTTTGATTTCGGCGCCAGGTCAAGATAAGGGCAGCGCTAAGTATCTGTTCACCTTTGTCAATCAACGCTGGGTTCGAGACAAGCTCGTCCGCAACGGTGTGATGCGCGGTTATCATTCGCATTTGCTAAGAGGCAAATTTCCTATCGCCTTTCTCTATATCGATATCGAGCCCTCGCTGGTCGACGTCAACGTTCATCCGGCCAAGGCCGAACTGCGCTTCCAGTATGGGAACGAAGTTCAGAATTCAATCGCCGTGGCGATTCGTGAAACTCTCCGCACCTCGTCTTGGGCGGAAGCGCCAGATACTCCGCGCGATGCGGTGGCGGGCCGAAGAACGCCCCCTCCTGCGGAAATGCCTTTGCCGGAGGACTTTGATCTCTTGCTCGGTGCCTCTCCTCCCGTGCCGAAGCTTGAGAGTCAAACACTGTTGGAAGCGGAACAGGTATCGTCGCCCGTACAAGACGTATCGCCTGCGCGAGCGGGTGCTTCTGCGCGCAGTGAAGACAAAAGCATACATCTGGCTCCCCCTACTCCCGCTGAAACGGGACGGGTTTTCGATCGAAATCCCCCTCTCGAGCGTTCGGCGGCGAGTCCACGGCCCGACGCGCCGCTGGTGAGACCCGCTGTCACGGATCGATCGAGTGAAGTGAAGCGGACGACGATGTCGTTTGATCGCTGGCCAGGAGCTCCGAAAAGTGAAGGGCGATCGATTACCCGTTCGTCCAGCGATGTGGCCTCGCGAGCCCCTGTTCCACCCTCACCACCGGCGATCCCACGCGAACTGCCTTTCCCCTCGATGCCACGGATCGAGTCCGCGCCATCGACTAGCGGAAAAATGAGCGCAAGTGCATCCTCGGCGCTAGGGGTGATGCGCGATCGTGAGAAGGAGAGCGGCAGTGTAATACCCTGGGACGAACTGCAGTATATCGGCGCTTTTGCTCGCTGCTTTCTGTTGTTTGAATATCGCGAGCAGATGCTAGCTGTGGATCAGCATGCCTTTCATGAACGCGTTCTTTACGAGCGGCTCAGCCGCAACCCGGAGCTCTTAGTCCGCACGCAGCCCTTGCTCATGCCGGAAGTCTTAAGCTTTAGCCCAGGGGAAGTCGCCGAACTCAAAGAACAGCAAACGACCTTTGGCAAGTGGGGGCTGCACTACGAAGTCGTCAGCGACAGTGAAATCGAACTGCGCGCGGTACCGAGCCTGCTCATGCATAAGGATCTGGCGAGTCTGGTTCACGACCTGCTGCGCGGCGCGCGCGGGACCAAGGAAATGGCTCATGATGTTCTCGCCACTCTCGCCTGTCACGCGGCGGTGCGCGCAGGTGAAGACTTGCCCGAAGCCGAGCTGAAGGTCCTCCTCAAAGAGGCCAGTACGGTCGATTTTTACCATAACTGTCCCCACGGTCGCCGCGTCTTTCGCTGGTGGAAGCAAAGTCAGGTCGCTGCCTGGTTTGATCGGCTCGGGTGAGGCAGACCGATGAGTGCGGATTCTTCTCCTATCCCCGTCGATCCTTTTTATGTCGCCGTTATCGGGCCGACGGCTAGCGGTAAATCAGCGCTGGCCTTGTCGCTCGCTGCGGCGCTCGATGGCGAGCTCGTCAATTGCGATTCGGTGCAGCTCTATCGTGGCTTTGAAATAGGTGCCGCGCAACCTGTCGCCGCAGAGTTGAAAGCCGTGCCGCACCATCTCTGGAGCGTTGCGGAATGGCACGAAGCCTATGATGCGCGGCTTTATGCAGAACGGGCTCGCGGGACTTTGCAGGAGATTGATTCTCGGGGACGTCTGCCTATTCTTGTGGGAGGGACCGGGCTCTACCTCAGGGCCCTTTGGCGAGAAAATTGGCATGAACTGCCAAAGAGCGAAAGTCTGCGTGCTGAGCTCGCGCCGCTTGCGACCGATGAAATTCACGCGCGCCTCTTGCGTCGCGATCCGCAGCGTGCTGCCGCTCTCCATCCCAACGATCGCTTTCGCTTGCTGCGCGCCCTTGAGATCAGCCTTTTACTGGGTCATCCAGTGCATCAACTGCCGCCTGAAAAAGGCCAAAGGTCGCGGGTATTTGTCATTTCTCTGAGCGTACCGCGAGCGACCTTGCACAGTCGCATCGAAGCGCGGACGCGCACCATGCTTGAGGGCGGACTGATCGAAGAGGTCGAAGGCCTCTTAGCGCGTGGCGTCGCTCCTGATGCCAAACCCATGCAAAGCATAGGCTACGCCGAGGTCGTCGCCTATCTGCAGGGGCGGCTGACGCGTGACAATCTCGAAGAGGCGATTGTCATCGCCACGCGGCAGTATGCAAAGAGGCAGGAAACATGGTTTCGCAAGACTGAGCCGGATGCGATTTGGACCCAAGAGAGCGATTTAGCAGAATTGAGCGCGACCATCAAAAGTGTGAGGGAAGCTGATCGCAAGGCCCAGAGAAAGAGACCAAGCGATGAAGTTTGAGCACCATGCGATCGGTTTCCTCTCCACTCCTTTCAAAGAAAAGTTTGGAGTGCCTCGGCAATCGATGATGATGTCGGCCGCACGTGGCGTGCTTAAATTAAAGCCTGATCCGGCCTATGCGCTGGCCTTGAAACATCTCGATCAATTCACGCACATCTGGTTGATCTTTATCTTTCACAAAAGCGGCACAAAGCCCTGGCATCCCTTGATCGAAACCCCACGGATCGAAGCCGCGCAGAGAATGGGCGTTTTTGCCACGCGTTCTCCGCATCGCCCGAATTCTATCGGCATGTCCGCCGTCAAGCTGGAAGGCATCGATCTGAAAGCGGCGGGAGGGATCGAAATTCATGTCAGTGGCCTCGATTTACTCGATGGCACGCCGGTCATCGACATTAAACCCTATCTGCCGTTTGCTGATCGTATTGACGAGGCTAATGCCGGCTGGGCGCATACGGAAATCAAGCGCTACCCTGTCAGCTACTCGGACGACAGTCTCATGGCCTTAGGCGGATGGTCGGAACAGCATTCCGATCTGAAGCAACTGATCGAACAGATGCTTGCCCTCGATCCGCGGCCAACGTCTCAAAGACGGGCATCTCCTTTGGCAGCGCCGGAAAGTGAAGATAAGGAGTTTGCTTTTCGGGTCCTGGATTTTGATGTTCATTGGCGCGTCCGAGCAGGAGCGCCCCATGTTTTTCTAGTTCTCAAGCTCCCTGGCTCCTGAAGATTGATGCGCTTCCTCGCTTCCTCCTTCTCCCGACTCTTCAAACGACTCAAAAGTCATAAAAGCCCCGGTAGAAGCCGCTCAAAAGGAATTGACAGGCTAGGGGCAACGTGGAATAAACCGACCTGCGAATAGCCGCAAGCATCAGGTTTCCGCCAGGAAGTAACAGGGAAGTACGGTGTAAAACCGTCGCGGTCCCGCCACTGTAAGCAGGTGAGCCAAAACTCAACGGAGATTCGATACCACTCTGCATTCGATGGGATGCCGGGGAAGGGAATATCCGGGCTGCCTTGAGGCAGCACTCTGCGAGCCAGGAGACCTACCTGATGCATATTTTACAAAACGTCCTCGGGGTCTGGGAGGTTTTGGCATGAGCATGTCTCCGCGCAAGGACCGCAGTACGACTGTTGTCGTCGGTCACGGAAGTCGCGATGCCGAGGCGAACGCCGCCTTTGAACAATGGATGCAACTCTATCAGGAAACCTATCCTGAGCGGCGGTTGCGCCACGCTTTCCTAGAACTGACGCCACCCTATCTGGGAGACGTCCTCCGCGAAGAAGCGGCTCACTGCGACGAATTGCTCGTTGCGCCTTTGAGTCTCCTGCCAGCGGCCCACATTAAAAACGATATCCCTCTTGCCATAGCCGGTCTGCAAAAAGAATTTCCTGATCTACGTATCATCGCCACCCAAGCTTTTGGCGTGCATGAAAAGTTGATCCAGTTCTGGGTACGTCATTGGGCTGAGGCCGCGGCGCAGATTTCCGCCGATGACCGCAAAGAGTGGGTGCTGCTCTGCGTAGGTCGGGGATCCAGCGACGGCGATGCGAACAGTACTTTTTATAAAATTGCCCGACTGACGGCTGAAGCTCTCGGCATTCCGACAATGATCCCAGCCTTTATCGGGATCACCTGGCCTTCTCTCGACGAAGCTCTTGAAATGCTGGCGCGACAGCGCCCCAAGGGCGTCGTCATGCTGCCTTATTTCCTCTTTCAAGGCGTGCTCGTTCACCGCATTACGCAAAAGATGCAAGCTTTCCACGAGCGCTTCCCCTGGATCAAACAGCTGCAATTGAAACCTTTCGGCGTCGATCGTGTTACCTGCGATGTGCTCGAAGAAAGGCTCAAGGAGGCCCAGGGATCTCCTGCTCTCGCTTTGCCCTGCGTGACCTGTGCCTACCGCGTTCCGCTCGGCGCTTTGCACGAGCAGGTGGGAGGTCTGAAGAGTCTACTCTGGAGCGTGCGGCACCAGTTCACCCATCAGCAGGCTATGCCCCATCAGCACGCGCACATGCCCTTGGAAAAGCATATTTTGGTCTGCACCAACACCGATTGTGCCAATCGCGGGAGTGTGCAAATAGCCCACGCCCTGCAAGGCGCTCTGCGAAAACGCGGCAAGCATCGAACCGTGCGGGTGACACGTACCAGCTGTCTCGGACGCTGCGGTGAAGGTCCGACGGTCGCCGTTTATCCTGATGGGGTCTGGTATCGGGCGATGGATGTGCCGAGCGCCGAGGCCCTAGTCGAACAACATGTACTCAACGACAGACTGCTGGCCGATAAGGTCGACAGTCTACTTTCATAAGAAGGAATTTCTACGATGGCTTGTCACGAAATAGCCGCTCTGCGCGTCGGTCTCATGCAGATTATTGGCATCAAAGACGAAAGTTTGCTGCAGCACGAACTGGCAGAACTGGGTACCGCCGCTGAAGCACCGGGTCCTATTCGTCAGCTCGCGCAGGCGCGTGACTTCACTACGCTGCAGGAATCCTACGATCAGAGCCTCAGCGATCTCGAGCTGCGCCTGAGCCAAATGTCGAAGGAAGATCCCCAGCGCGCTTACTACCAGACGCTGGTGGTCTTGAACAAAAAAATCGAGGCTGAGCTGCGAAATTTCCGTGCAGGACTCACCGCCTTTTTCCAGGATCTCGAAGAAGTTCACGATCACATGCACGCTATCTATCCCGTGGAGGATTGAAGATCCATGGCAACGACCCACAGGGCCCGCGTGATACGCGTCGACCATTTTGTTCAGGGTGGTGTCCTCCTGCGACTTCAGATGGAAGAGCCGACGCGCTTTCCTCACATCGCTGGTCAGTACATCATCGTCAACTCCGAGCTATCCTATCCGAACGGCAAGGCCGGTAAGCGAGCCTACAGTCTCTTCGGAGTCGAACAGGAGAGCGCGATCTTTCATCTCGCCGCGGAGCGAATCAAAGGTGGGCTCGTGTCGCAGTATCTCTGCGAGCGTCAGGTGGGTGACCAGGTTCTCTTTAGCGGGCCTTGGGGCAAATTTCACGCGCCAGCTGAAGACGAGAGCAGGCCATTGGTGGCTGTCGCGTTTGCGACGGGCATCACCGCTTTGCTCGGCATCGTCGGTCAACGCAGCTGGCCGGACCATTCGCAATTGATCTGGGTTCGCGATGAAAACGCGGCGTTTATCCCGGAAAGCTGCGTCTTCGATCTCCTGAGCAGCAGCATCAAACGCTTGGACATCGTCGATGGCTTTGATGCCGATGCGGATCACCGGGCCTGGCTCCGGCTGGAAGATCAACTGGTGCGGGAGCCGCTGATTTACTGTGCGGGAGAGGGTGGAGCTGTCGATCGCTTGGAGGCTCGCCTCAAAGAGCATGGGTTTCCCATGGAGGCCTTTTTCAAGGAGAGCTTCTTTCGATTGCCACCGCCTGATGCAATCGATGTGAAATAAGAGTTATTGCTTGCTTAAGTAGGAGAGATGCTAGGATGCAACCGCAAACAGGAGAAAAACTGCGCACGGGTTTTACGACCGGTGCCTGTGCTGCCGCCGCGGCTCGAGCGGCCAGTCGCCTGTTTCTCGGTGGTTCCAGTTTTAACTCCATCGAGACGATACTGCCTAATCGCAAAGAAGTGAGCTTTGCACTTCAGCGTTGTGAGTGGGAAAGCGACTACACTGTTTGCAGCATCATTAAAGACGGCGGCGATGACCCCGATTGTACCCACGGCGCTGAAATCACAGCGCGCGTTAAACTCCTCAATGAACCCACTGTGACCATCGTCGGTGGGACAGGCGTGGCGACAGTCACGCGGCCCGGACTCGGACTGACCGTCGGTCTCGCCGCTATCAATCCGGTGCCGCGACAAAACATTGAAGAAATGGTTCGACTGGAAATTGAAGACAGTCCCTTTCGCGGAGCCTGGATTGAAATCAGCTGTCCTGATGGAGAAGAGCGGGCGAAGAAGACTTTGAATGCGCGGCTCGGACTGCTCGGCGGCATTTCTATTTTGGGGACGACCGGCATCGTTTTGCCTTATTCGACAGCAGCGTTTATCGCCAGCGTGGTGCAGGCGGTCGGTCTCGCCAAAGCCGACGGTGTCGATGAACTGGTGTTTACGACTGGTGGGCGTTCGGAACAGTATGCGATGAAACTCTTACCGCATCTGCCGGAGAGCGCGTTTATTCAAGTCGGCGATTACGTCGGGATCGGTTTGAGGCAGGCCGTGCGCTATGGGATGCGCCGCGTATCCATCGTCGCGATGATGGGTAAGCTCTCGAAGATGGCTGATGGCCGCATGATGACGCATGCTTCAGCCTCGGAAGTCAATATGGAACTTCTC
>CANJJY010000110.1 GCA_947474445.1 Oligoflexaceae bacterium | reverse complement strand
GCGACACGCTGCTCGGCAGCGCCCCGCTTTTGACCCTGGATGCTTCGCTCAGAGAAGTCGCCCGGCAGGCAACGATCGAGAGCCGGCTTCTGCTCACGGCGCGACCCGATCTGCAGAAAGATGTGGCCGCTCTGAAGATACTCACCGACACCGGTCCTCTCCAGATCGCCAGTGAACAAACCATAACCATCGATCATGGGGCACCGAGCCTTCAGCAAATGCCTGGTTTCGACCTCAAGAAGGTGAACATAGAGGCTTCGCTGATTCAAAAGATAGAAAGCCTCACGCCGACGGTCAAAAGCCTCTATCGCCTGATCGAACCCCTGCGCATCGACACCAAAGCTAAGTTGGTGCGCGGCCGGGGGGACATCAACACGCGCATTCTCATCCCCGATGCCGAGGCCAGGGATGTGGCACGGGTCAAGGATGTGCGCGTCGGCCTCATCGCCTCGGTGTCTGATCTCGACGCCATGGCTCTCGCCGAAGCTAAGGCTGTCGTGCAGATTGCCGCCGTCGACCTTCAGGGCGAATTGGGCAAAAAACCTGAGCTCCAAGGTCTCTTGCGGCAGATTCAGCTGATACTCCATGCGACGGTCGCCCATAAGACTAAAATCAGCGTCAAAAACCTCTATGCCTCGCTACAGAACCCGCTCCTGCAGTTCCGTGGACAGGGCGACTTCACTGCTGAGGGGCGGGGCGATTTTACCGGCAAACTGGATGTGGCCATGCCCGAAGAAGCCAAAGCCGGGCTGCGGGGAAAGGGCCACTTTCAACTTCCGCTCCAGATCACCCTCTATGACAAACAAAAGATATCCGTGCAGGCCGAGCCGCGCTTTCAGGCCTTCTCTCTCGACTTCGGCGACATCAGCGTGCGCAACGCCCAAGGCTCCGTGCAGATTTTTGAAGAGTTGGCTCTCGATAAAAAGGGCAAAATCGGTTTTCTCTACCTCAACTCCCAAAATCCCTTCGTGCGAGTCGACTATGAAAGCGTCGAGCCCTACGTTGGCAATCCGACCGTCCTGGCGATCGAAAAGGTTCGGTTCAAACACATCGAACTGGGACCTATCGTCGAGAACTTTGAAGTCAGGCAAAACCTCGTCTACCTGAATGACTTCAAGGCCGACCTGCTCGGTGGCAGCGCTTTGGGGCGCCTGTACTTTGATCTTCATCCAGAACGCCTCCAGCTCGGTTTTCTCGGCCGCTTTTCCAATTTGCAACCGGAGCTGCTCAAGGAGCCGGGACGGCGGCAGAAGGGTGAAAAAGCTGTCTTGAGTGGGCGTATGGGAACGAGCTTTGATATCCGGCAGCGGCTGGCAGCAGGTCGCATCGATATTACGGCGATAGGCAAACAGCAGTTGATGTCGCTGCTCGATGTCCTCGATCCCGAGTATAAAGATAGTCAGATCGGTATGGCTCGGCGGGGGATTCAGGTCGCCTATCCGCGTTTTGTCGCTATTTCTATGAACCAAGGTCTGATGGACCTGACGATAGGACTCGGCGGCATCATCAGCAAAGACATCGTCATCCGCTCAATCCCTCTGAGTGCTTTGATCAATGCCAAACTCGGCACAACACTCCAGCGCATTGAATCGCTGGTACAAAGTGGAGATAGTTAATGCGTGCCCTTATCTTTTGTGGCTTTTGCAGCCTCCTCCTCAGTGCGTGCATTCCCGACGTCTACCTGATCGATCGGCAAACCGTGCTCGAACTAGAAGCCAGCGGTGATTGGAAAGAGCTCGATCAGAAGTTTCAGGCAAAGACTTTGAGTCAAGGTCCGATCCCACTCGAGGAAACGAGAGATTCGATCAAGAGTAGACAAATCTTTTCGATGACCCACGCCGACACGGAAACTGCCCCAGCTCCTGCGGTAAAACGCTAATACTGCGCTGCGGCCCAGAGTCAGGAATGTAATTATGCGCTTTCATCTCGCTCTGCTGCTCGTGTCTCTCGCTTCATCGGCCCTCGCGGAGAGGCAGACGCCGATCAATCTGCAGCGGCTGACCGTCGGCCCCTTTGATAATCATCAAGCGGCGGTCGATACCGACGAAAAATTTGTGTACTACACGCGGAGTCAAAACCAATCCTCGCAGCTGATGAAGCTCGATATCAAGGCCGGACTCTCGACGGAATTGACGCCGGCCGATGCCGATGCCAAATCCCCTACCTTGAGCCCCGACGGAAAAACCTTGGCTTTTACTTACTACAAGCAAGATGCCAAAGGTGACATCTGTCTTTTGGTAAAAGAAGATATTACCTGCCTTACGTCGGCGGGAAAGGTCGAGCATTCCCCTTTTTGGATAGCCGATAATCGACTGGCCTATGTGTCGAGCAACGACGAGGGAAGTCAGAGCCAACTGAAGATCTTGAACCTCGACACGAAAAAGAGCGAAGTGATAGCCGAAGGTCTTATCTTCAGTCCTTCGCTCTCACCCGATGGTAGGACGATCGTCTACAAGGCCAAGGGCAATAATCTCGTCCTGCTCGATCTGTCCAGCAAAAAAGTCGTGCAATCCCTGACGATGCAGCTGCCCGGCGTCACGGGACCTGCCCGCTTTTCCCGCGATGGGGCCTATCTTTATTTTCCGCAGTATATTGTCGATACCAACAAAGACCTGATGCTCGATGGCCGCGATGCAGCGGCCGTTTATCGGGTGAGCCTCGGGCAGGCGGCGCTGCCCGAGCAGTTGACCTCTCTCGACCAGAACTGTTCCTATCCCTTTCCTGCTACCAATGCTCTCTATGTGACCTGCGCCTTTGAAGGCGCGCTCGATATCTACCGTCTGCCTCTCGAAGGTACGATTCCCAAAGAATGGTCGGCCAAAGACCTCTGGGATATGCATCAGACGGCCCGATCGAGTTCGGATCGCATCCTTTATTTGAACCATCTCTATACCCGCCTGAAAGCTTTGGACGAGTCGTCCTTCGCCGAGCGCTGCCTGGCCAATTTTCTATTTATCGACGGCTATCAGCCGGCGCTGTATTACGCTAAGAAACTGCTGGAAAAACCCGACTATCCCTCCACCGCGCGGGTCAAGTCGGAAGTGCTCCTGCTCGAAACCTACGCCCGTTGGGAAGTCCTTCCGCAGAAGCGCAATCTGGGACAGTTCGCCGATTTTCTCAAGCGGCAGCGCTTGCAGCTGACGACTTTCCCCGCTAATGAAATGACGCCGCTGGTTCTTGCGTACTTTAATTTCTTTGCCAATCAAACAGGGGAGGCGCTGCTGGGATTGCCGCGCGTGACCTCAGAAGAGCCGCGGGTGCTCTATTGGAAGGCGCGGCTCGAGCGTCTGATTCTCCGGGAAGGGCATCAGGCCGACTATCGGAAATCTCTGGCCAAGCATGCGACGGAAAAGACTTTGAGTATCCAGAGTAAACTCTATTACCTCTCGCTTTGGTTCAATGAACTCCCCGTCGGGGCCGATCCTACGCCTTTTGTCGCTGATTTTGGCCAAAGGCTAGAGGCCGAGCCTCTGCTCAAAGAGCTGGTTGACAACGAGCAGGATCTTTACCGCTTGGCGCACAGCGCCGACGATAAAACCGGCATCCAGAATTTTAGGGCGGTCGTCGAACATGTTAAACACCTTAAAAAAGAGTACTTCCCCCTCCGTCTCTTGTTCAATAGGAGCCTGATCGTACTCGCCGATGCCAAGCGAACCCGTGATCTCACCGATATGGTGAGCGTATGGCTGAGTCACATTAAAAAGGACAGCAAAGAACACCCCTATGCAGTAGAGGGCATGCGGCGCAATACGAGTGATGCGGCCTATCGCTTCTTTCATGCCAAGAATTCGGACAAAACGTTTGCGATTGGCTCCTTTTACAGCAGCGTCAGGGCCAGCGATGACCTCGAATCCCACTTTCAATACGCGCTCCTCAACCGCGAGCCATCTGCCTGGGCAGAACTGGAAGCGAACTACCAGAAGATGGTCAAAGATGATTTGATTCGTCCTGAAAGTTTGGCGTTCGTGCGCGTCGTCAAGCAGCTGAGCAGCATGCCCAAGGATCTGGATGTCTGGCAGGACACGGCTAAGACGGTGAGCGCTCTGCCCGACGAGTACATAGGCCTCGGTACGAAGTATCTGTTGCTAGGCGCGATCTATCAGCATCTCCTTACGGCCTCACAAAAGGGTTTTGCCTTCGATCGCGAACTCGCCGATCAAGCGCATCGGGCGTATCTTTTTGCCATCGATGCTTCCTTTAACAATGATCGCGTGATGGCGGCTGCTCTGCAGAATCTTGCGATTCTGCACTCGCAGCTGCGCAACTATACGCTCGCAGCGGAGTTTTACGTCAAACGCGAAGAGCTGCCTTTTCTCGACGCGGAAGAAGAGGTGGCATTTCTCTGGCTCAAGGCGCAGGTGATGTATCGCAGCTACCGACCTGTGGATGCCTTACAGGCTATGGAAAAAGCCTTGAAAATGCCGGGCACCCCGCGCGATGCTTTCCTCGAGAAAGCGGCTTTTTACGCGGCGGACGCGCGGCTGTTTGATCGAGCCGTGGAGTTCTATCAAGCATTTTTTGCTCAGGGTAAAGGGCCGCATCGGGCCGGTCTCTATCTGGCCTACGGATACGCGCTCCGCGGTGCAGGCAAGACTCAAGAGGCTGAACAGCAACTGACGGAAGCTCTGGCCCGGGCCGACAAGGAGTCAGCTCCCAAGGATGGCGACGGCGCTCCTGCCCTCGTTTATCAGCCGCGAAAGATTCGCTTTATAGCTCTCGGGCTGCTCGCCCGACTCGAAGGTCTCAGTCCCGAAAAGCGGCGTGGCTATCTCGAGCAGAGATTGGCCCTGTTTCCTCGTATCAAAGACGATGCCAAGGTCCTGCATTTCAATGAAGAAACGCTGAGTGATCAGGAGATCAAGGAGACTCAGGATCTGGCTTGGTTGCTTGGGCCCGGCGCTACAGACGCATCGGCAGCGCGCACCTTGGAAAAATCGCTGACTCTGACCCGGGCGCACGCTGAAAAGTATTCGTATCTGTCGGCAACGACGCTGATCAGCCTCAAGAACGTGCTGATCTATGGCCAAGAGCAAAAGAAGGCCTGGCCGGCCCTCGACACTTTAGTGAAGGGTCTTACCGAGGCCTGTGCGAAAGAATATAAGGAAATGACCAATCCAAGCCCCCTCGTCACTCAGAAATGGACGGAGCTGCGATTGGTATATGCCGCCTATCAGCTGCGCATGGACGCGGGACGCAAAGAAAAATTCGCTGCCACAGCATCGAGCTTGATGGGCGAAGAAGGTCTGGTGAATCTGGCTAAGGATAGTCCAGAAACTGCGGCTGCTTTGAACGTTTACCGGCAGGGCATAGAGCAGAGTCTCTAGAGCCCAGAGTCTGATGGCGAGACAAACGACGGGGCCTCCTGAGGGAGGCCGGTCTTATGACCTATCAATCAGGCTTAGCGAGGACGGATTGGATTCGGGCGATCCTGATCACGCGACTGATCTTTCTTCGGCTGTTTGTCCAGAGGACCCACATTTTCGAAGGGACGAATCAATCGGATATCATCATTTCCGGACGGACGTGGGAAGGGGGGTACCCGCTCAGGAACTGCAGGCGATGCTGGGCCTATTCCTGAATGCTGGCCGCCAAAACTGGGGGTAAAGGGCCAAACGAGGAGGACTAAACTGAGAAGCCTTTTCATAGGTCACCCTTTTTCAAAAAGCTGGATATGTAACTTAACATGATGACATTGTTGCCCTTGCGCGTTGCGAAGATCTTCTGCAGATCCTCTTCAAACTTCAAGAGCCGCTCGTTGAGTTCGCTGACACCGATATCATCAAGTCCGTCGGTATGAAGTTGGGCACAGACGGCTTGACTCCCGAGCTGTTGCATATCAAATAAATCGACCGTATGTCTAATTTGATCGAGGATCAGCCGCGGATCGAGTACAGAAAAATTCTCATAGCGACAACGCAAAATGCCGTCCTTCTCGTAAAGGACTTCAATTTCCATCAAACGGCGTAGTTTTGCTAAGCCATATTCACCAAATTTTTGGTCAATCGCTTCAAAACTCGTGCCTCCCGCGCTCGCCAAAGTCACGATCGCAAAGCTGATACGATCCCTTAACTCTTCGTTAAAATCACCGCCCGTGATGTGAGCATCGAGCCCTTTCACGAGTTTGCCGACCCAATTGCTCACCGTGGAGAAATGGAGATTGAGAAAAGAGAGAGCCGAGTCGGACGTGGCGACGACGTTGAGGATCGCCAGCACCGTTTCCAGGGTGGGGCTATTTTCCTGCTGATAGACGCGCCTCAAGGTAGGATAGGGGACCCCCGACTGCCTCGAAAGGAGCGAGAGATTCCGAGTGACGCGGTCTTTGAGCCAAGCATCAATGAGTTGCTTCAGATCTTCTAACATAGATCCCTCAAGCGTAGATACCACATATCATTGGTAATTTTCTGGGGTTCTAATAACTGGATCACAGGCCAAGGTGAGACTATTATAAGTAACAAAATGTTGCTAGTGGAGAGAATCAAAAGGGCTTATCGAGAGTGGGTGTGTGGGGCTAAAAGTCGGTCCTAACGCGGAAAGTCCGCGTTAGGACGGGGATTTAATTATTTATTGGAAGCGTTGGGACTGCTGAGCTTGCTGTCTTTGCTGCCGGAGTAGCTGGCTTCTCTCAGCTTGCTTCCGTCTTTCGCTTTGACCTTGCTTGCGATATCACCTGCTCCAGCGGCCGGAGCGAGGTTGAAGGTGATGTTATCGACGATCAAAACCTGTTGGTTTTTGATCAAGCGGGGTTGTCCCGACAAGTTGATCGTTCCCGTGTGCGAAAGCAGGGAACGGGCGAAAGTCGGTCCGTTGATGATCGCTTTGATGGGCATTCCGAAAGCGTCGAGACCGAGGAGCACGCAACGCTTGATACAGTTTTCAAGGTTATTCTTGGTATAGCTCGCGTTATTGATGGAGAGAGCGCTGGGCGCTTTCACTTCTTCGGTGGCGGTAACCGTGTCGGCAGGCTGGGCTTCGACCTGAGGAGCAGCCGCTTCAACTGCAGGCACAGGAGCATTGACGGCGACTTTTGCGGGAACCGGCGGGTTGTAGGCCACGGCTACTGTTTTTGCGTCGCCGTCTTTTTCTGAGCTAGCCCCTGCGTTTTTTGCCAAATAAGCGGCCGTGAGGTTTTGAATCTCGATGGCGCTCGGTCCTTCAGGCAATTCTTCGAGGATAGGCGACTCTTGATCAGGACTGGTCTTGGATGCGAATTTAGTCTTCTTTTTGCGCGCCTGAGCGGCTTTTTGCTCAAGCTCGGCGATTTGCGCGAGAGCCTTGCTTTCGGTTAGGGCTTTGGATTTCTCCTGCACGGCTGTCGGCAGCGATCGTTCGGCGACGGCGGCTTCGATGTGGCCACGCGAAACGGTTTTTTCTGCGCCCAGTTTGCTGGTCGCTTTGCTAGAGGTTTTCACCTGACCGCTGGTCGTCGGCGTTAAGATCTTAGCTTTTTTCAATTCATGAGCTGGTGTCAATGCTGCTTCAGCGACGGGCGTCTTCGTCTCTAAGGGAGCCGCCACAGGTGCTGATTCGGGCAGGTTCTCAGCCTCTGCCAGGGCGGGCTCGACGGTGTTTTTCTCTTTTTTAACTTTTGCGGTCTTCTCTACTTGGCTGACCTGGGCCGGTTTCTGCCAGTAGCCGAAGAATTTCATACCAACTGGAATCAAAGCGCCGACGCTGATACCAATAAAAAATATACCAGCGACGAGCGAAATATCGATCGAACGCTTTTGATTGAGATCAGGTAATACGTTGTCTTCTGTTGGACGCGAAACCTTTTGGTCATTCATGTTGAGCCATCCTCCCGTTGGTGTCCTTATTTTCTTTATCGGCTCAGATAGGGTTCGACTTTAAGGAAACCGAAAAGGACTAATAAGTATTACGAGTTAAACACCTCTATTTTTCTCGGATGAAATGCTGCTCCTCGATGGAGTGCTGGCCTGGCGGCATGATTCTTACGGCTGAAAAAGAAGTGTTTTTACGAAGGACTGTATTCTCTTCAAAATGCCTAGCTGAAAGATCCTCCGCAATCTATACCGGACGGAAGAGAGTTTGACACCTAGGAGTCCTTTGATGATCGCTAGCCATGACATTCCTCCCCATCACAGCACAGATCAGTTCGGCGACTTAGGGATGACAGGTGCTTTGTGTAACCACCGAAGTCCCCACAAGGCCCTTGATCTTAGCCGCGAGATCAGAGTTCACGCGCGTCATGTCTACTTCTGCGATGTTGGTCATGACCACATCGTCGTTAAGGAAGGCTGACACGAAGATTTTCCCATCGATTTCTTTGAAGGTGACGCCATAGAGATGGCCTAAATCCATGATCTCGCCATCGGCCGCCTTCATCGGGGCCCAATCTCCGTCCAAGCTGTCGGCGCTATAGCCGACCAGGCTGTGCCGCCGATTGACTTCATTGCTAGCATTGGCTTTGGTTGACACATCCCATTCAGCTTGGGTGAGAAACAGATAGAGCTTGTTGTTGCGCTTGACGATCTGCGGAAGTTCAAATTGCACAGCCGTATGAGGCAGCGGCAGGGGTGGCTGGATCTTCCAAGCCTTGGTTTTGGCGTCAAAGATCGCGTGGCCGACGGTGCTATTGCGCAAAGCGTTATAGCCGCCAGGGATGAGTTTCTTTAACTTCGCATTGTAAAAGTCTTCATTGAAGCGCGCAGCAAAATACATATGCTTGGTCCCATCGGTATCTGCCATCACAAAGGGATCGCGCCAGGCAGATATGACTTCGTTTGACTCGATAAAATAACCCAGTTCATTCATCAGTTTTGGATCGGCTCGTGGATCGACGACGGGGTCGGTCATCTTATAGAAAGCCCCTTGCTCGGCATCGAAATAGCCCATGACGATTCTCTGGCCCAGGGTGTCCGGCGAGAAAACTCTCTCAGTGTAAAACATATAGAGCGGCTCGTTCATCGTGATTTTCATGCCAGAGGCCGACGCATCCAAACCACCGGTTTTAATTTTGGGACCGCTCAGATCGAAGTCACAATCTTTACAAGAAAAAGTACTGCCGCTCCAGGTCGGAGCGATATCGACAGCTGTCCCGACGCGGGCCCAGCTCTCCGTATTGGTCTTTACATAAAAGCCTATATTGGCCATCCCGTGGCGATCGTTGGGAGCGACGGCATTGCCGTTAAGAGTGCGAGGTGCTTCCATAGAAAAGCGGCCCATCGACTGAAAGTTCTTGCCGTTGGTGCGGATATTGACTTTGCCAGAGAGCCAGTTGTCCCAGGTATAAAGTCCTCCGTGCGAGGGTGCAACGCGAAGGTCCGACATATCTGCTTTCCTCGGTAGGCAGCTTGCTGCCCCCAGGATGATAAGAGAAATGGTCAAAATCTGTCTAGCGATCTTCATGAATATTCATTCCTCGCGGGGTCAGAATTAAGGACAGAGCAAATGGAGGTCCGAGAGATCGGGAGCTTTGCCAGGAGACAGTTTAGCGGCGGCTTCCGTATACTTCTGCATGCTGTCGATTTCTTTTTGAACCGCGTCCATTTCGGCCTTGATCGATGTGCGGCTGCTGCTGTTCGGCGTGAGACCAGCCAGTTCATTTTTTAATTTGATCATCTTCGCATCGAGTTCCGGTAGCCGCGTATCAACGGCCTTTTGAATGGTCGCCGCGAGTTCGTCGAGAAAGCCATCTATCTGGCTCGGCGCGAGATCAAAAGCGATCGCACAGGAGCTTGCCGCCGAGCACTTTTTGCTGACGAGCTTGGTCAAGTAATCCGAGAGATCAGCGCGTTCCCACGAAAGGCGCGTTGCCGCCGTCGCAAACTGAAAAATATCCGTGCGCAGAGCTTTGCGAAAAGCGCCGGTGGCAATCGCTCCAGCTGACTGCGGAATCAAATCGCGAATGACGCGACTGTAAAGAGTGTCGTCAGTGAGCACCTCGCGCAGACCCTTTTGAGCGGCGCGTGAACTCCCTGCAATTTCATCGACGAAGCTCGCTAATCCTGCATAGGCAACTTGCTGGGAAAGACAAAAGGCAGCAATAGAAACAGCCAAATTCTTTAGAAGACGCATAGAAACCTGCACAACATTTCCTCCGAAGGGCTTTGATCAAGACAGAGCGATCAGGTCGGAGGTGTTGCAAGATGTGCGCCCGTAGACGAATTTAAAAAATGTAAGAGATCAGATATCTTACAAATCAAGGGCCGGGTCATGAAATGCTTTTGATAAGCAAAGTGTAAAGACTCTGTAAGGTTCTTTAACCTTTTGAAGGAGGAGAAGCGGAGGGGACCAGGCCTTGGTCTCAATTTTGCAGAGTCTGCTTCATCGAACTGACCTTCAGTGGAGTACCTTCGCGTGCGGACATTGTTAAAGAGCCCGATTTACCTTTTTATTCTGCCGCTCCTTATTCTCTTAGACTGTGTTCGACCCCAGAACCAAAGTGATATCGATGCGGGCGCCCTGGAAGTCAGCTCCTTCTGCCCGGCCACGCGCCCCGAGGCGCGTCCTATCATGTCGCGCGCGGTCCCGCGCGTTCAGAAGAATCTTGCGCCTCGCATGGCCGCTGCCGTACCCGGGGCCGGCCGCTGCGTGATCGACCACCGATCGACGCTGCCTAAGACCTTTCAATTTCAGACGGGCTTTTGTCACGTCCATGCCTTCGCTGAGCTGTGGAACACGACGGTTGAACCGCGGTACCAAGTCGATGCAGCTTCGCTCTCGCTGCAGATCTGGATGTTGCGCGCGGGCCCGACGCTTGACGCGATGCTTGAATCGGAAGTGAGGTTCATACGGCGAGCTGTGGAGAGCCAACCGATCAGAACCTTAACCGGACCAAATTCGATGTTTCTGCTCGGCATTCGACCCCAGGGCGGAAACATGGCCGACGACCTGCTTTTTTTGCAAAAGTCAGGGGCCTACACCGTCGAAGACGCACCTCGACTGAGCTATCAAGAAGTCGAAGCTCTGACGGTCAAAATCCACGATGCGCGAAAGGCCATCATCCAAGAGTCGATGCGTGGAATATCGGATGAAAGGATCAAGGAAACGATCGCGCCCATCTATCAGGAAATTCTTGATAGAGCCTGGCGCAGCCGCAATCAGGCAGAAGAATGGCAGCGTCTCGAACCGAGCAAAAAATATGCGGAGGCGCTGACGATGAAAGAAATCACCTACCTTGACTCGCAGGCCGCGCGCCTCGATTTTCTCGATGAACTCAAAAAGCACCCTCTCGGTGTTTCTCGATCCAGTCATGCCATCGTCGTGGCTGGCTATGATGCTGAGACGCATGAGGTGTTGATCCGAGATTCTCTCAGCAGGGACTCTTACTACACCTTAGAACTCGACGAGTTTTTTATAGGGGTCAGCCGCTTTTTTTATCTCGGTCAAGCGCAATAGAATGAACATTGTAGCAAGGGCGGTCGGAGG
>CANJJY010000109.1 GCA_947474445.1 Oligoflexaceae bacterium | reverse complement strand
CATCTGGGAAGCCTCTTGGGCCTTCTTCTTTATTGAAAAATTCAACAATACTCTCGGCAATATTCATACGATTCATTCACCGTTTTTTGAGAACCGCTTCTATCCTGAAGCTTATATTCTTCAATCCATTACCTTCCTTCGCATGTGCCGCTTCGATCAGGTTAAAGAGTCGATGCGCCGCTTCAAGGAAAGGTATCAGCCGGTTTTTGGCGACGTCAAAGGCATGCTCAATCGCTACCGCGGCGACCCCAAGGGCTTTTTTAAATTTGTTTACGACTATAAGAACGGCTCGATGTCCAATTACAAGAAAGCCGAAGAAATTGTCAAAAAACTCTCGCAGGTCGATGCATTCAAAGAATCGATGGATACCATTCGCTTCACCGATCGCGAGCTAAATAATCTGCGCAACTACAATGATTGGGCGGCCTCAGGTCTCCTCGAGAGCCTCAACAGCTTTCTTGAATCCAAGAAGTCGGCCGCTGTCCTCGACGCGGGCCAGCGTATGTATAAGGAAGGCACGACCTTTTACAACGAGCTGGTCGATCTGTCCAACCAAACCAAGCTGATCGTCGCTGAGATGCAACTCGGCAAGCTCGCTAATCTGAGAGCTTTGATCCGCGTCGGCGATGAAGATCGCAAGGCTGAGTTCATCGGTGGATTGCAAAAGCTGAACATCAACCAAACCTTGGAATTCTGGCCCTTCGAGGGTGAATACTGGGAAGATGAGCTCGGCTTCTATGTCTACAACATGGAAAGCAAGTGCCAAGTTAAGGAAGAGAACAAACCAAAGTAAGATGGTAGGGCCTGTCTCCTGAGGCTATGCGAGAAGGATAAGGGTACGATATGCGCTGTTCCGTTTGGCTCATACTCTGGCTGCAGTTGGCATGTCTTGTCGTGCCTGGGCACCTGTCCGCTCAGGAACAGAAGCGAGCTGCATTGCAAGTCCAAGAGAGAAAACGCGAGAAGAAGACCGGACCTGCCGCACCGCAGCTCAATCGCTCTGCTATCTTTTCTCTCCAGGTCGAGAGAAAACTGATTAAAGGCATCGACAAGACGGTCGTCTATCTCGCTAAAACAGCCAAGAGCCTTCCTAAGCGTTCGCCGCAGCGCCTGCAAATCCTCGAGCGGGTCCTGAACCTGCATATGGAACAAGCGACCTATACCCGCTCGGAAGAGGAACGTCTCTACGATAAAAGATGGAAAGCCTGGCAGGCCGGTGGCCGCAAAGGAGCCGAACCGCGGCTCGATACTTCGCGGTCGATGGGACATTGGAAGTCCGTCATCGCTCAGTCCTCGGACATACTCGCCGAGTACCCACGCAGTGAAAATGCTGATCAGGTTACCTTCAACAAGGCCGTAGCCCTGCAGTATCTTGGTAAAGAAAAGGACTCAGCCCGGATCTTTACGCAGTTGATCCAGAAATATCCCAACTCCGCGATTTCCGGTGAAGCCTATGCCTCGCTCGGTGATTATTATTTCGAGCGCAACGACTTCAATAATGCCCAGGCCAACTTCTCAAAGGCCCTCAAATATAAGCGTTCCAAGCGCTACCTCTGGTCGGTGTTTAAGCTCGGCTGGTGTGCCTATAACCTCGGCGACTATCGCAAGGGCCTCAACTTTTGGAAGCAGCTGGTGTCCATGGCCAAGAATGGCACTGGACAAGATGCTCAGCTGCGCGACGAAGCACTGCGTGATATGGTCTATGCCTTCGCTGAGTTGAAGATGATCGAAGAGGCCATCGCCTACTACCGAGCGAACAATGGGGCCGAATATATCGGGCCTTTCCTCACGCTGCTCGCACAAATTTTGGCCGACCAGGGTAACTACGCGCAGGCGATCTCGGTTCTCAAGAGATTCCAATCGATCGCACCCAACGATCCTGAAGGGGCAGGGGCTCAAAAGGAAATCGTCAGTCTCTACGGCGCTCTCGGCGATCAGGCGAAAGTCTGGTTTGAACTGGAGAATTACGCGAAAAACTATGGTTTGAACTCTGAATGGGGAAAAAAGAACAAAAAGGAATTGGTCCTCGAGACGCAGGCTGTGATCAAAGATCAGATGATCTATTACGCAACACTCACGCACCAGAATGCGATCAAGGATGATAATCGCGAGCTGAATATGGAAGCCAAAAAGGGCTACCTGCTCTTCTTAAAGTATCATCCCAAAGCAGCTGAAGTACCCGGCATCAAATACTATATAGCCGACATCGAGTATTACCTGAAAGACTATCGCTCGGCGGGCCGCTATTACCTCGAGATCGCCAGCCTCGGCAAAGACAAGGCCATCAAGGTCGACGCGAAGACGGGTAAGAGCGAGAATATGCACAAGGAAGTTTCGGTCTATATGGTCAACGCCTTCGTCAAAGATTTTGAACCCGAATTCAAAGTCTTGAAGAAGCGGCAGCCCGACTTCAAACAACCGAAACCGATTTCGGCTCGGGCCCGAAACTATATCAAAGCCTGCGTGAAATACGTGGAATGGTATCCCGACGACGCCGCACGCGTAAAAAGTTGTGATGTCGGCACCGCCGATGTCTACTATCACTCGGGTCAAAAAGACAACGCGATCAAGTACCTCAAAATCATCGCGGTCAAATATCCTAAGGGAACCGAAGGACCGGCTGCCGTTGCTCTCTTGATCCCTATCGTCAAAGACGACAGGGCCCAGCTCTTAGCTACGGCCGATGCTTTGCTCAAAATACCTGAGTATCGCAACAGCAAAGTCGGTCAGGAGCTGCGCAACATCCAGCGCGGCGCCGAGAAAGAGGATATCGCCAAGGAAAAGGATACGCTTAAACGCGCTCAAAAATTCGAGGCGCAAGCCCGCAAATATCCCAACGACCCCGAGGTCGACAAGCTTTGGTACAACGCTGCGGTCGATTACATCAAAGCCGGAGCTATTCCCCAAGCGATCGAGGCTTATCTGGTCATCGTCAATCGTTTCGGCGACAAGCCCCAAGCCAAGGAATCTCTGCTGCAGGTGGCGCAGATCTACGAAAAGCAGCTTGATTACGACAAGGCTTCGGACTTTTTCATCGAGTTTACCAAAAAATTTCCTAAGGAAAAGGAAGCTGCTGGCGCTCTTTCCACAGCTTGCTCTCTGCAGATCGCGCTCAACACACCCAAAGCCCTGACGGTTTGCAACGCTTTCGCATCCCGTTATCCAGATGGAGCGCAGCCCTTCGTTGAGCAGTTGATTGTCGGGGCTGAGCGCGCGAGGCGTTATGACCAAATGATCAACATCATCAATACGCAGTATCTCCCTCGCTTCAAGCTCTCGGCCAATCAACAGATTGTGGCTTACAACCGCATCGTTCGATCGGGAGGACCCCAGGCAGGTGCCGCTTTGGGCAAAATTCGCAGTATTTTCAGCGCGGCTCCTGGCAGCATCAGCGGTGAAGCTCTCCGCTATGTCGGTGAAATTGCCTTTCGCGAAGCGGATCCTATCCTCCCCCGCTACCTGAAGTTGGGTTTGGTCGGCGGAACAGTCGATGCCTTAGCTAAATCGATCGAAGCGAAAGCCCTGGCTCTGGTTCAGGTCGAGCAGGCTTACTCCAAGGTGGCTGCGACGAAAGACGCTTACTGGGGGGTTGCGGCCCTTCATCAGATGGGTTTGGCGAACGAGAATTTTGCCGAAGTCTTGTCGAATCCACCGGCCATCCAAGGTGCGAGCAAGGAAGATGTCGTCAAGCAGCTAGCTCCGCAGATCGCCGAGCGAAGAAAAGTGGCGGCCAACTGGTATAAGACTGCACAGGACACGGTGAATCAGTTCAAGGTCTATAACGAATGGTCGATCAAAGTGATCGGTGGTTTTAACCGCGTCGCGGACAAAAAACTCCAGTTCGACGATTATGTTGTACATCCCGACTTTCTGGGTTCTGAGTTGGCGAGCAGTATGACCTCAAGTGTGAAGGCTACCAAATGAGACTCAAACACCTGATCTTGGCGTGCGGCCTCGCGGGTCTCTCAGCCTGTCAAACGCCCTCGGATAGCAAAAGCAGCTCAGCGGCGGCGGAAAGCAGTGGCGGGGGCGGCGACGAGAAAAAAGGCGGTGAGGCGGACGAGCAATACGTCTCGGGCAATTACGTGACTCTCACCTATAGTCTTTCCAATAATTCTATGACCTCAAAAGCCATTCAGGTCAGTGCCGCCAAGGAATTGGCCTCGGATTTGGAAGGCAAGCTGGCCAATCCCGGACCGAAAGATCGCAAAGAAATGATCGCGCTGATGGCCGCCAAGCGCCTAGCCGGTGATGGCATAGGGCCCGTGTTTGCCGTAGCTAAAAAGCTGATGATCGTTGAAATGCGCGAAGATATCAGAAAGCAAATGCCCGATGTCGGGCAACTTGAATTAGCTCTGGCCTCCATCCATTCCAAGCAGTTTCCGATGGCCGAGCACTGGATCGAAAAGCTCATGGCGAGTAAAAGCGACAAGACCAAGGCGGCCGCCCTGACCGCTCGCGGCATGATCGCCATGCTCGATGGTCGCCTGCCCGAAGCCATCGCGACTTGGAATGAAGCGCTTACGGTGAGGCGTGACTATGAGCCAGCGCGGCTGAATATCGGATTTACCGCTTTACGATTTGGCGATGCGCGCACCGCCAAGGCCATGCTTTCAGGCTTGCCCGAGGATTATTTCATCCAGACCGGACTGATGCAGGCTGAGCGCTTGCTGGATAATCCTAAAGAAGTTGCGACGCTGTGCGAAAGCATTATCGCCAAGAAAAAGAATTATAAGCCAGCTCTGTTCAGTTGCGCCCTGAACGAATACCAAGGACTTGGCAACTACGCTAAAGCTCGAACCGAGCTTGAGGAAGTGGCGAAGGTCGATGGGGGACCGACGACGATCGACGAGAAGGCCTACCTGATCATAGGTAAGCTGGAGCGTGAGATCCGTGAACAGCAGCTGCAGAAAGATAAGGCCGCCGCGGCTGCAAAAGCTGCCGCGACTCCTCCTCCGGCCGCAGGAGGTAAACCCGCGCCGGCCGCTGCGGGCACGCCGCCACCAACCAAGCCGTAGTTTCTTTAGGTCCCGCAAAAGCCTCGCCTGGAGCGGGGCCTGGGCAAGGCAAAAAACAGAAGTCCTCAAACAATTACCAAGAAGTCTTCCCATTTACTGTCATCCACGCGATAATAGCTGTAACAGCTTTCCATTCGTTGCTCTCCAGCTATTAGAGGAAGGTGAATGAACCTCGAGATTCGCTATTCTCCTCCGAACCAGTCTCAGCAGATCGTGCCGGTCCGCGATCGACTGATGATCGGCTCATTACTATCAAACGAGGTCGTCATTCGAGCCCCGGGCGTGGAACCTATCCACGCGATGATAGAATTGCTTGAAAACAAAGTGCCGATGCTCACTGACCTGGGATCCCAGTCAGGTGTCCTGCTCAATGGGCAAAAGGTGGATGTCGAGGCACCGATCAAGATCGGCGATCGCATCACAGTCGGCAACGTAGTTATTGAAGTTCACCCGTACGAAGCTGCTGCCGCAGGGCAATTTAAAAGCGCGATGACCGATGGAACCCGTTCCACCGGTGAAATGCCGGTCACCCGGAGCAAGGTGTCTCTGACGGCGCCGCCTGCGACGCGCCTTAATCTCGAGTCAGCTCACGATACCTCGCACGATGAGGACGAGGATGACGAGGACGACGAGGAGCACGCAGTTGACATGAACGATGAAGGCAATCCCACCCGGACCGTCCGCTCTGCGGGGGCAGGTGCTGAACGCAGCTCAGATTTTGATAATCAGCTGTTTTCGCCGCGCAATGCCAAGCCCAGCGGCAACGTCCTTGAAGTCGTCGCGTATTGGGACGACACGGTTCTCGACGTCGAACTGTTCCATCCTCGATTCAAAAACTACGAAAAAGCTACGATCGGATCGCCGCCTCACGCCCACTTTATAGCCGGCGGTAACAGCGAGATAAAGAGCCACACGCTCGCGCGTGCATCGGAAGAAGGGTATTCCCTGCAGCTTCTGCCTGATATGAAGGCACGGCTCCGTAAAGGCGGCAAGGTCGTCGAAGAATCTGGCGAGAAGACGATCAGCCTCAGTAAGCACGACATTGCCCATGTCACTCATGGCGCCGTGAAGTATTTTCTGATGTTCATCAAACCTCCCGTCCTCGAACTGCCGCGAAACAGTGCGCGAGATCCCTTCTTCATCGGTATCATGATGGTGTCGATCCTGCTTTATCTAGCGGCGATTCCGACCATCTATCTCAGCAAAAATCCTGACGACGACAAGAATAATGACGACATCTGGTCGATCGTCAGCGCGCCGGAGAAGAAGGAAGAGCCAAAGCCTATTCCCAAGCCCAAAGTCGAAGTGGCTAAGGTGGAAAAAGAGCCGCCGCCTCAGCCAACTCCGCCCAAGCCACCGCCGAAGCCACCCGCTCCGGTTCCACCGGAAGTGAAGCCAAAGCCCGTGGAAACGCCTAAGCAAACCAAGCCGACGCCGCCCGTGGAAAAGCCCACGCAGCAGCTGGCCGAACAGAAAAAAGAAGCGGTCGCGACTCCTAAGCCGGCGACTCCCGCACCGACCAAAGATGCGGGTCAGGTGAATACGGGTGCCAAGCCTGACTTCAAAGCGCCCGGACAGAAAACCGATGGCAAAGTAGGTCCTTCGGGTGGCGCGATCGGTGGCGGAAAGGTCAATCCCAACGCCGGCGGCCAACGCAAAGGCGATCAGAAGACCGATCTCGCTGGTGTCGAAGGCGGAGCTCCTAATAAAGCGTCGGGTGTGAATCTTTCCAAGCTGGGCCTCGGAGCCGGAAAAGTTCTGACCCAGACCGGAGCGGGAGCGATCAAAACCGACTTTAAAGATTCGGCCGGTGGCGCCGGTGGTGGCAGCGGTTCGGCAGCCAAGACTTACGGTCTGGGCGGCCCTGGATCGGGAACGACTCTCGGCGTCGCTGGCGCAGGTGGCGCCGTCAATAACTTCGGTGGATTCGGTGGCAATGGATCCGGACAAGGCGGGACGGGAGGCCTCGGTGGGGCTGGTCTTGGTCAGGGTTTCGGCAAAGGTGCCGGAACGGGTCGCGCCAATGTGTCGGTGCCGGAAGGCGACCCCGTGGTGAGCGGTGGTTTGACGACCCAAGAAGTGCAGGCTGTTATACGCGCCAATTTGAACCAGATCCGTCACTGCTACGAACAATTGCTGCAGCGTGCTCCCAACGCCAACGGCAAAATCAAAGTGAATTTCACGATTGGGGCTGACGGGCGGGTGACCGCCTCCAGTATCAATTCGGATACGATTGGCGATGCCGTAATGGCTGGGTGTGTGACCGGAAAAGTCCAACGTTGGAAATTCCCGAATCCCCGCGGTGGCCAAAGTGTCAATGTAAATTACCCCTTCGTCTTCAACCCACTTTGATGTAGATTAAACAACGCTGTCGTGTCACAAGCGCCCTCTTTTATCAGGGGGCGCGTTCTTTTTCAGGACTTTTTGCCTGTCAATCAGGCGGAGAGTGACCCGGTAGCAGACATGTTTCAGCATCACGGAGGATAGGTTTCCCTTTTTTTCGTCCGCGGGAAGGACTCTGCGGAGAAAAAGGTTTTTAAAAGTCTCATCTCGGACCTTGATCAGGGTCCCAGATGAATCGTCAACCCCTTCTGTTGAGGAAGAGAGAACGATGAAGAGAACGATCGTTGGCCTCCTGATGACGGCGGTACTCGTGCCTTCTTGCGCACACCGCAAAGCTGCTCCGCCGGGTTTAGATACGGCCGATATGATGTTCGAAGTACGCGTGAAGCCGGGTGAGACGCTCAAGAAAATGGGCGAACAGTTCGAAGTCCCTGAGTCGACGATCAAGCGCATCAATCGCTTGCAAGATGACCTCAAGCCGGGACAAATTTTGTACATCCCCGTTAGTGAGAAGGCTCTCGAGTCTTCTGACTTGCGGGGAAGGAGCCGACTGGTCTCCAGCACTCTCCCCAGCCGTGACGCGCGGAATCGCATGGAAGAAGTTTCGACTCAGGTGGGACGCCGAGCCGAGCTTTACAGTCAGTATCAGCAGCTCGCCTGGCCGGTCGATGGTCACGTGGGTTCGGTCTTTGGTCGTCGGAATGGACGTCCCCACGAAGGCATCGATATTTTATCCGACAGCGGCAAGCGGATCAAAGCCGCTCACGAAGGTCGGGTGGAATTTACCGGTTGGAAGCGTGGGTACGGCTGGACGGTCCTCGTCAACCACAACAACTTCCGCACTCTCTACGCGCATTGCTCCAAGATTTTCGTTAAAAAAAATCAGTGGGTGAAGAAAGGCCAGGAAATGGCCGTGGTGGGTCAATCGGGTAATGCCGAAGGCATTCATCTGCATTTCGAATATCTGACCTTGAATAATAAGCCCCTGGATCCTATGCCGCATTTTTCGCGTTACGCTCACTGATCGACCTTTCCTCATCGCTGCAAAGAATGGAAGTCGTGCGCTCGGAGTACCGGGCCCGGCTGCCTTTTTTTGCCTTTGTTTCGCATCGCCTCCTCCCTCTTCTATTTCTCGCCTCCAGCTGTTAACACGACTGAGCTGTCGCAATTGCCTGAAAAAGGGCCTCGACAGGTGCCTTTTGAGTGCGGCCTAAAGGCCAGGTTGGATCTCGGCGTAGAAAATGGCTCAAAATGAGCTGTTTCTACCTCCCACCGGCATTTTTTTTACCGCCAATTTTTGAGACAAGCTCTCGACATTTCAGTATAAGAGCATGTAAGAATCCCAAGTCTCGTCGCTTCGTTTCAAGCTCCCCGAGCAGGGGAAAGGAAGTCGTGAAAAGATTTCTCGATGCTGCTTCTGGAAGAATAGGCCGAAGCGACTGCTGACGCGGAGAGGTCAGTTTTCAGGTTCGGCGAGTTTTGCTCTGACAATTGCTCCTGGATGAGCCTAAGTCCAGCTCGCGCAGCTGGTGAAAGAGGATAAGCCCTTGGATCGCAAGCGAATGCAAAAGAATGCAAAAATAGGAATCATCAATCGCGGTGAGGCGGCCGTTCGCTTTGTGCGAGCCGCAAAAGAGTTCAATACCCTTTACGGCACCGCCTTTGAGACGATTGCTTTTTATACGAGCGCCGAAAGCGATGCGCTTTTTATCAAAGAAGCCGATCAGGCCTTCAACCTCGAAGATTTCGTCGGTTTTGGTACTCTGACCGGCAGTCCCTATCTCGCTTGCGAGTTTCTCATCGCTGCCCTCCGGCAGACCGCGTGCGAGGGAATTTGGGTGGGCTGGGGTTTCGTGGCAGAAAACGCCGCATTCGCAGCCCTCGCCGAAAAGCATGGTCTCGTCCTCATCGGTCCAAGCGCTGAAGCGATGGATCTGCTCGGCGATAAGATTAAGGCCAAAGATCTCGCCGATCGCTCGCAGGTTCCGACCTGCCCCTGGAGCGGAAGTTCGCTCGAGACGCTAGAAGAAGCGCGTGCTGCCGCCGAACGCATCGGCTATCCCGTGATTTTAAAAAGCGCCAACGGCGGGGGCGGACGAGGGATCCGAAAAGTACTGACCCCGGACGAACTGCCGCAGCAATTCAAGTCCGTCACCGATGAGATTTTTCGTTTCTATGGCAATCGCGTCATTTTCCTCGAGGCGCTGGTCGTCCGCGGTCGGCATCTCGAAGTCCAGGCTCTCGGTGATTTGTATGGCAACGTCCACACCTTTGGCGTGCGCGACTGCTCGGTCCAACGGAACAATCAAAAGATTATCGAAGAGACGCCCCCGGCGCTCCTTCCACGGGAAGTGATGAGCGAAGTTGAAGCGGCGGCCGCTCGCCTGCTCAAGGCTGCCGCCTATCACGGCGCCGGGACAGTCGAGTATCTCTACGATATGGACCGTGGGCAGGCCTACTTCATGGAGGTTAATACCCGTCTGCAGGTCGAGCACCCCATCACGGAAGAACTCTTTCAAGTCGACCTCGTTCATTTGCAGCTGCGCGTCGCGCTCGGTGAAGAATTGAAATCAGTCGCCCGCAGCGAACGCGGTCACGTGATTGAAGTCCGTCTCAATGCTGAAGATCCCGATCAGAAATTCGCGCCGACCCCCGGTTTGATCAAGCGCTTTCTCTTGCCGCAGCTCCCCGGGATTCGTATCGACACAGGTTTTGAAGAAGGTGGTCGCGTTCCCCGCGAATATGATTCGATGATCGCTAAGATCATCGCGCAGGGCAGCAACCGCCCCGCGACGATCGCCCGCCTAACGCGTGCCTTGCGCGAACTCAAGGTAGAAATTGAAAACGGCACGACCAATCAAGGTTTTCTGCTCGAGCTCCTCGAGGCCGAAGAGATCAAACATGGCGGCGTGCAAACCAACTTCGTCGAGAACTTTTTGCTCAGGCAGCAACGGCGCGGCGTGAAGACTCGCTGGGACATCGCTTTGCTAGCTGCAGTCGTCTATCGTTACGAACAGAAATATCAGGACGAGCTGGAAAATTTCACTGAGAAAGTCAGTCGCTTCAGTGCACCGCGCGTCATGCCGAGTCTAGTCAGCGATATGCAGCTGAGTTTGCATGGACACAAATACAACCTTCAGATCCGCGCGGTCGGCGATGAGATGTATCACATCACGATCGACCAGGGCACGATAGCCTTTGAATATAGCAAATGGGGCAATGAGCTGATTCTCAAGGCCGGCGGAGAAAAGTTCAAGGCGCAGATCGTGCCGCGGGCGAATGCTCTGCAGTGCGAAGTCGAAGGGGTTCCCTACATGCTGCCGCTCGATGCCAGCGGCATGATTACAGCTCCTTCGCCCAGCGTCGTCCTCACCGTCGAAGTCAAGGAGGGGCAGAAGGTCAAAAAAGGCGACCTGCTGTTGACCCTCGAAGCGATGAAGATGGAAATGACTGTCTCGGCGCCGGAAGATGGAACCGTAACCGAAGTCATGGTCAAGGCGGGCGAGCAAGTTGCGGCCGGTCAGAGTCTCGTCGATATGGAAGCGGAAAAGTCGGAGTCTGTTGCAGAAGAATCGGCCCCAGGCGAAACTTTCGATCGCATCGATTTTTCGCGACTCATTATTCCTGCTCTGCCGCAGTCGTCTCAGGATTTGGACAAAAGTTGGAAAAAGCTGGTTAGGGAATACCGCGCTGTGTTTCTTGGCTACGACGTGGTCCCTCCGGTCAGTCGCATTCTCCAGCAAGTCGAAGCCTTCACCCAGGCCCATCCTGCCTACCGTGCGGCTTGCGCCGAACTCTATGTGAAGGCCGTGCAGGCTTTTATCAAAGTGCAGCGCCTGTTTCAGGACGACATCAGCGATACGGAAGGTTCGCGCGGTGCCGATGTTTATGAATGTTTGATGCACTTCACCTTACGGCGGGAAGATCGAGAAAAAGGTCTGCCGGCGAGCTTTCTCCAGCGATTGGATCAAGCGGTTAGTATCTACGGCTGGGCCGATCAGAAAGATTATGAGGCCAAGACGCGCGCCCTCTTTCACCTCTTCAAGGCTTATGCCGCTACCCGCGATAGCGTTGAGCTGATTCGCAGCAGCCTCCTTTCACTCCAGCAGATGTACAGCAAGGCGCGTGACTTCCTT
>CANJJY010000108.1 GCA_947474445.1 Oligoflexaceae bacterium | reverse complement strand
TCTTCTTCGGCAAGTCCAAGATTCAATTGCACGTCGTTCCTCAGGACTGCGACATGACCCCAGGGATCTGACGCTGGTCCCTTGAAGCGGACCGCGAAATCGTAATCACTCAGATCGCTGGCCGTGTCTCTAGCCCGAGATCCAAAAAGGAGGGCAAAGGCAACTTGAGAGCAATTGGCAAAAAATGCCTCGAGTTCAACGATAGAAACAACGGGAGTTTTACCATAGCGTCGTTTGCCAGCCACAGAACCGATCCCTTCTGAATGGACTCTATTTGAAGAAAATGGGCGCCAAGAAATTTTGACAAAATCCGCGAGGGAACCGACAAGCATATGGAGCGGGTGAAGGGGCTCGAACCCTCGACCTGCGCGTTGGGAACGCGCCGCTCTAGCCAACTGAGCTACACCCGCCTTGCTGCGTTCCCGAATCTAAACGAGAGCTCGGCCTTCGTCAATCGCTTATGATCGCCGCAAAGCCGCGTCTCACGCAATAGCCTCAGCCTGAAGCCGCTGAACGGCCGTCGTCGGCTGATTATCTCGGACGACCGAGGCGGGAATGCCGACCGCGATTTTATTGGCGGGAATGTCGGCGACGACGACGGCGTTGGCCCCGAAGAAACAATTTTCGCCTATGTTAATCTTGCCGAGGATGCGCACGCCAGCCCCGAGGACGGTGAAACGGCCGATCTGAGGACTGCCTTTGAATCGCGCTGCGCCTATCGTGTTGTTGCCAAAAAACACGCAGCCATCTCCGACGCGTGCATCCCCACCGACGACCGTGCCGACGGTATGCACAAAGTAGACGCCGTGACCGAGCGTGATGTCGTTGCCTAACTCGATCGCATACAGGGCCGTTTGCAAGAACCGCAGAATCCGATTCAAGCCGGGAATATGATAGCGCCGCGCCCACTTGCGGAGTCGAAAAGTCAACAGAACCATGTACGCATCGCAGGCAAACAGCGCCCAGACAATGTTCTTGAGCGAAAAGCGTCGCTCTTCGTAAGCGAGGATCATGCGTAAATCGATTTTAAGGTCGCGCAGCAGCGAACGGCCGACGACACGCTGCTGTTCACTCAGACTCGAGACGGCACTATCAGAAGGATAGTCATCATGCTGCATGGGAAGCATCCTTTTCCGGCGCGTGGGTCGTGGGCGAGGCTAAGCGCAGACCGCGCGCATAGTTGATGGTATAGAGAACGCTGCAAAAGGGTAGGGCCAGGACCGTAAACCCGATGCGATGCAAAGCTTCCGCAGCGATGACGAGCAGCTGATTCACCTGCGCCGGCAAGCTCGGGAATCGCCAGATCAGGCGCGCCAAGTTCCGCTTCAGAGCCGGCGGATTTTCCAGAATGCTTTTCGGGTGCAGATCCAAGCGCTCGGGATAAAGCGCGGCCATCTGCAGGTCATAGCCTCCGTAGAGCTCAGCGCGGCGAATAAAAGAAGCATAGCGACCTGTGGGCGAATGATGATAGGCGGCGGCCGCAGGCAGGTAACAGAATTGAGCTCCAGCCTTCATCTCGAGTCGAAGTCCCAACTCGCGATCTTCAGCGTGGCGATAGCGGCGATCAAAGCCGCCTACCGAGAGGAAAAGCCGTTTGGGCAAAGAGACGTTGGCGCTGAAAAAATGTTTGCCCGCCGGCTTCTGCCGCCCGCTACTGAAATCCTCGTACATGCGGCGAATCGATTTTTCATAAAAATATTCAAAGGCTGGGCGCTGGGGATCGCCAGGCGGCGGCAGAATTCCGCCGAGAGCCACCGTGTTGGCCTTGCTATGAAAGGTACGGTGCTGCTCAAAAAAATCTGGAGCCGCCGGCTGCATGTCATCGTCGAGAAAAAGGAGAACATCGCCGCGCGAGTTGTCGACGCCCAGTTGCCGCGCAGCAGCCTGCCCTTGATTGCTCTGCCGGAAGGGGCGCAACCAGCTTTGACCTTCTGCCGCATGACTCAAGACCTTCCAAGTGTCATCGGCCGATCCATCATCGACGATGATGAGCTCGGATCGCTGGCGATTGACGGCTTGTGCAAACAGCCAGACGAGCAAACGCTCGAGGCGGGCCGCCCTTTGATAGGTCGGCACGATGATACTGAGAAAAGGAGTGGAATCGTTTTGATCGCCTTGGTTCGGCAGCTCCGGTTTTTGCATGCGCATAGCCTCAGGTGTCGAGAAAAAATTTGCGGATGAAGTCACGCGGATGTCGCAGATACCGCGCGCCATTGACGAGCATGTCGATGAAATAGGGCCTCGGGTCCTGCGCATCATAGACCGCATCGGTGTAGTGATGGCGAGGATCAAAACGCCAACGACGCCAGCGCAGGAGTTCCGCCCCGCTATGCTTTCGACTGATCCAGCCGGCGAAGAGGGAGAGCCGCAGGAGCCAGGTCGTGCTGTAGGTCGCCAAGCGATCGCTAGGGATCAGGCGGGCCGCTTCGAGCTCGCGGGCGAGTTCAGCCCCTGAGCCTCGGGCGGCGAGCAGCGCGAGATAGGGGAGCGGTAGACCGCGGGCGATTTCAAAGCCCATCTGCCCATAGTAACGAGGATTGAAGTCGATGAGCAGACGGCGCCCCTGGCCACCGGCGGCTTCCTCGATGAATTCGGCTTCGAAGATTCCATAGTAGCCGACGTGCCGGCAGAGTCGTTCCAGGTCTTTGACCAACGCGGCATCGAGAGGAATCGACTCAAAGCAGAGGCCGATGCCGAGGCGTCGCGGTCGCTGGAGGACTTTACGGGAGGAACGCGCGACGATGCTCCCGTCCGCGGCGACAAAACCAGCGATGCTGACGATCGATTGCATGGCGCCGGCATAGTATTCTTGCATCATCGGCCAGGCGACCGTCTCATCGTAGGCAAGCAGCTCCGGCTGATACACCAACTGATCTTTAAATGCTTCATACGCGCTGTGGGGATCGTCTTTAGCCGTGACGATGCGGCCCTTGTGCCCTATTTTCAAACCAATTTGCGTGAGGGGTTTGAGCAGATAAGGCGCTTTCAGCTGACGGCTGCCCTCTTCGATCTCCTCGCGAGACGTCGGAAAGTAAGTGCGCGGCACGGCGATAGACAGCTGATCACAGACCTGACTCAACAGCTTTTTATTGAGGAGGGTGTAGATGACGCGCGCAGACGGTTGCCACAGGAGAAAGTGGGGCCGAAGGCGATCCGCATACTGGGCATAAAGCCAAGCCATGTCATCGCTCGTCGGATAGAGGAAAGTGCCAGGATGGGCCTCGCCATAGGCGAAGAGCCATTGCATAAAGGCGGTCCAATCGCTCGGCGGCGGGCAGCTCAGAGTCCGCGAGAGAAATCGAGAATGCCGCGAGGGTACCCAACGTCGGTATTCGGCGAGATGCACACTCACTCCGCGGCGCGCCATGAGCCTGAGAGCCGCGAGGGTTCCGCCGTAGTCGCCGAGATTGAGGAGAGTCGAAGCTCCGTGCTCGCCCTTCATGTCACTGCTCCCCGCCCTTGACGAAAGAGTTCGATAAACGACTTGCATTCAGCCAGCGTTACGACGCGCACGGCAAAGGCATAGATGGGAATACTGAGCGCGAGCAGAACGCGCCAGCCCAATTCCCAAGCCACCAAATCATCGTAGAAGTACATCCCTAACCAACAGGGAAGAAAGATAGCGAGGCAACCATAAGCAAGCCGTGCATGCTGCATACGCCCGGGAAAGATACAAATCATTGCGATGAATGAATAGAGTTCGCAGAGAAAAGTCGCAAAACTCACGCCGAGCGCTGCGCCGCCTTCGCCGTGCATCTTGAGACCCCAGGGGATAAAGAGGCTGTCGAGTCCGATGTTGAGCAGGATTCCGAAGACAAAGATGATGGCGAGCTTGCGACCCGAGCTCGATAGGTTCATGCAGATCGCCATAAAGGTGTTGAGATACATCATCGTCAAGACCGGCGAGAGGTAACAGATCACCTTGAAACTTGGTGCAAAGCTATCCCCATAGAGGATGCGGGCGATATGATCGCCAAAGATGATGAGACCCATGCTCAGGGGCAGCGATGCGATCAGGAGAAAGCGGATGAGCTGCTGTGCGAGAGCGAGGAAAGAGCCATCGGCGGCGGCCAGGGCCCGGGAGAGAGCGGGAGTAAAAGCACTGTGAATGATCGGTATCATCATCAAAAACACGCCGATCAGTTTGTAAGCCGCCCCGAAGTAGCCGACCTCCTTGTGATTGGCCAGCTGCGCGAGCATCGTCGTGTCGATCTCGGAATAAACACCGTTGAGGACACCAGCCAGATAGAAGGGGAGACTGATCTTGAGAATCTGCTTGAGGCGACCCCAATCAGGCGATACCGCGAGATAGCCGCGTTTTTTGGAAATCCAGAGGAGAAAGACGAAGCCGCAGAGTTCGGAGAGGAGATACATCGTCGCGATGAGACTCACCGAGGGCCAGATCCAAAGACACAAAAGGCAACTCAGAACCAAGACGACCTTGATGATGATGTTGAGCCGCGAAATCAGCACAAACTCATCATGAGCGATATAGACCGCGTGCATGACTGATTTTTGAAAGATAAAGAAGGCCGCGTAGCCGCCCATGATCAGCGTCGCGCGGATCGTCTCCGTGTCGTGACCCGTCCAGATCAGCGAGCCCCAGAGGAGGATACCGATAAACAACGCAGCAAAGGCTTCGAGGACGAGGATCGTATTGAGGATTTCACCGGTATGGGCCGGACGCGCCGGCACGGTGCGGTTGATATAGGTGGTCAGGCCGAGCGGAAGAAAGGTGAAAAACAGGTTGGAAAAAGACTCAGCAAAGTAAAGAACCCCCATTTTTTCGGGGCCAAACACCCGCGGGAGGGCCATGCGCAGGATAAGCGAGATTGCCATCGTGATGCCGACGGACAGGCTCATGATCGAGACGCTCCGGGCGATGCGGCTATGGACGCTCGAAGCTGGAGGGGCCGGCTGACTCATGCAGACTACCTATGGTTTTTCGTCTGGCTGACAGCGAGGAGACGAGTGACCCAGAATCGCTTGGGCTGATTCTGATACAGCTTCTAATATGCCTTGTTTTTGATGGCGAGGGAATCCGATGAGCCGGGAAGTAGCTGCCCTGCTCCGGGCGAGTCAACAGAATTTCTGTTTGGTCGAAGGGCAAGAGCAGGGGTTCCTCGTTGATCTTATCGCGGCTTGACGGCGACCGGTGGCGATGGCCCCTCTGAATTTTCTTGAGTCTTTCCCCCTTCGGTCCGAAGCGGACTTAGGCTCTCTCTTCCCATTCAACAGGGATCTGTATGAAAGACTTGGGTGAACAGCTCGAACAAGAATTAATAGGCCGCTGGGACAGCAGCAAGCCACTGCCAGACCGCATCTACTTTTTGAAAGTATTCAAGCGGAGCTGGCGCTTTCTCGCCCTTGGTTTTGGGATCACGGTGGTCCTGGCCTGGCTCTTGCCCCAGACGATGGACAATACCTATAAATCGAGCGTCTATGCGATCTTCGATCACGTCGACGTCTCGGGGTCAGGGCTCGGAACCAGTCCCCAGGTTGGCTACAATACAGTAGCCCGTCTGTTCAAGGCACGTTTCGAGTCGCCCGACTTTCTCTACGAGATCGTCAACCGGTTGGGAGGCAAGAACGTTTTTGTCAAGGAAGGGCCGGTCAGCAGTTGGATCTCCTCGAGCTTTTTGGGGAAACTCAAACAAGCGGCGCCCAAGCCTTCGACCATCGATGAGGACAAAATCCTCATTTCCCGCATTCTCTCTAAGCAGATCGATGCCTTCCCCGAACCTGAGTCGGGCATGCTGGTCCTCAATACCTATTCCGATTCGCCTAAGCTCGCCCAGGAGTTGGCCAACGAATCGATGGAACTCTTCATTCGCCGCGAGCTCGAAGAACAGATCAAAGGTCTCGATATCAAGCTCAATTTCCTTCAGAAGAACGTCGTCCGTGCCCCCGACGCGAGTCGCCGGGTAGCCACGACGCCGCGCATCGGCAACGCCCAGCGCGTTGAAAACCTCAAAAACGAAGACAAGGCCCGGGAGCTGGAAGATCGTCTGCGCACCCTCAACTCGCAGCTCGACACGGTACGGCTCGAACGCGAACAATCGATGACGGGCATCAAACGAGAATTGGTGCGACTGCAGACCACCTTGCAGCCCAATCACCCCAGCGTGGTGGAAAAGCGAAAAGAAATCGATTTGATGCGCTCGCAGTCGCAGGCCAACGAGGAAAATCTCCTCAGTGAAATCGATCGGGCCCGCCGCCAGCTCTGGTCGCAGCGCTCGAATACCTCCTCGCCAGACGTCGGCGAAGCGGTCATGCGCAGTCCCGAGACCTATCAAGGCGCTTTTTTCGTCGCCGTCGCCGATCGCATCAAAGATATCGAATTGGAACGAAAAAACCTGCAAAGGCAGGCCGAAGAACCTTCGCTCCGAACGCGGATCAGGATTCTCTTTCCCGCTTCCTTTGAACCGGTACCCTTCAAGAATCAACGAAGAAACTTTGGCTTTGTCATCCTGCTCGGCGGCTTGGGTCTGTGCTTATTTGGGGTCTTATATCGCGAGTTTGCCAACAAGAAGGCGCGAGATGCCTGGCGCATCGAACGCAGCACGGGCAAGGCGCTGGTCGCGCAGATCTCGCATCAAAGCGCCAACGAATTTGCCAATATCTCGCCGCGCCTCGCCGATCAGCTGCGCACGCATCTCTCGAAGATTACCCGCGTCGACGAAGCCGCGCGTACCTTGCTCTCCTACCGACGCCTGGAACTGGCCATGCTCAATAGCTGCCGCGGCCGGGCGATTCTCCTAGTCAACGCGGGCCCCTTCGATGAGACAGCTCAGGTGGTCAAGAACTACTTGAATATCTACGCGACCGACCATCAGGACGATTTCCTGCTGATCGACTGCAACCTGCAGGATCCTGTCTATAAACGCATGAGCAAAGACGGACCGGATCTCGTCGACTTCCTCGAAGGGCGAGCCAAGTTCGAAGACGTCGTCGTCAATCGCCAAGACCTCGACGGATTTGCCTTCGATGTCCTGCCGCCCATGGTTAAGTTCAGCGGCGAAAAAACCCGTTCGTTCCGGGAGGATACGATCCAAAAGGTGCTGGAAAAGGTGCCGAAGAAATACAAACAGATCTTTATCCGTTCGATGCCGGAGTCGCACTTCATCGAGAACATGGCGCTCCTTCACGCGTCGAGTGATGCTTACATATTTATCGATGCGAATCGCACCACCTACTTTGATCTTCATCGGACTCTGACTCATCTGCAGTCCGA
This sequence comes from Oligoflexaceae bacterium, assembly GCA_947474445.1. GTDB lineage: Bacteria > Bdellovibrionota_B > Oligoflexia > Oligoflexales > Oligoflexaceae > Oligoflexus. The sequence goes on along the minus strand of CANJJY010000108.1, from coordinate 4,342 downwards.
TAAAATACGTGGTCTCGTGGCGCTGGGGACTTGATCGATGCATGCACCGTCTCTCAAACTCAATCCGACCGAGGCAGCTTTTGCTCTCTTCGTTGGACTGTCTTTGGGATTGGACATTCCAGCGGCCAAGGCTTACAACGATCATACCGCGTGGACCGAGATGGTCGGACGCTTTCTCTTCCATGGCTGCAAGGAACTCTTCAACGTTCCGATTCCCTTTACGCCTTTTGAAGTGATCACCTACGGATCAGTCGGCATCTTATTTCTCCATTTCGGTTGGCAAAGAGCCCGCTATTGGCTGAATCTGATATTTCTCAGTCTGCTGCTACCCAGCGCCTGCGCTTTTGCTGCCATCACGGGTTGGATGCGCGGCAATTCATTGCCTCTGGCGATGACGCAACTCCATTTTATTCCTATGCTGACGGCCTGGATGTGCCTCGGTTACTTTGTCGGAACGCGGCCCCTGCTCCACGCGCGGCTGTGTCGCATCCTGTTTTGGGTCTGTGTGTGGCGCAGCCTTTACGCTCTCTTCGTCTTTCTTGTGCCCTATCACGGTTCGATGCAGGACTACGAGTATCTCATCGATCACTCGGCCTCCATTTTTCTGGCGACGGGGATGGCCTATGGCGGCGTGCAGATGTGGTTTCAGCGCCGGCACAAGCTGCGCGTGCTCGGCTATGCCGCCGCCGTGGGACTCATGTCGATGACGCATCTGCTCAACGATAGACGGGCCTCTCTCGCGGGACTGTCGGCGGCCGTCTTGATTCTGCCTTGGATCATGAGCGATCGACTGCGTCGGGCTATTCTGAGACCCTATAAAATGGGGATGGGTTTTGCCATCGTGGCCTTGGTCTTCGCCTCTTTAAAGAATAATGATCAATACAGCTTTGTCGGTGCCTTGCAAACGGAAACGCTAGGGGCGAAGGCCTTGACCTATCGGCATATAGAAAACTTCAATCTCTTGAGCGGCATGATCGAGCAGCCTCTGCTCGGGATGGGTTTTGGGACGCGCTTTCCCCATATTCTTGAATTGCCCGACATCACCTTCGCGTTCGAACTGTTTGATGCCATTCCGCACAACAGTGTCTATTTTTTGTGGGCTTTCGGTGGTCCGCTCGGCATCGCGAGTCTTATGACGCTCAGCTGCGGCCTGCTCTGTATCATTACCCGAGTCGGCCGCGCCGCACGCTATAAATCCGAACTTCTGGTCGCTATTATCGGTCTCGTCGTGACCTGTCAGTGGCTGATGTATGTCCTCTTTGATATGGGTTTACTCGATAGTCGCTGCCTGATGATGATAGGACTGTTTGCCGGTAGTCTATTTCCGCTTTATGGGCGTTTACTTTTGGAGCATCGTCATGGGAAGATTCAAAAACATCGGGCTCGGCGCACTGTGCCTCCTCCTCCTCAGCGCTTGCATCAACCGCTTTGAAGGAGCGGAATTGCAGCTGGCGCCGAAGGGGAGGACCTTCAACGCGCAGGGTGATTACCTGATCGGGCTGAACGACAAGCTCACGATCCGGGTGATCGGCAATACCGATTTAGCCGGTGATTACGTCGTCTCCCAAAACGGTACGATCAGTATGCCCCTGATCGGTTCGGAACGAGCCGCCGGTCTCAGTGAACGAGAATTCGCCCGCGTTTTGACCACGCGCTACCAGACTTACTTCAAATCTCCGACCGTCTCGGTCGGCGTCACTGGCTATGAGAGCTATCGCGTGTTCATCACGGGCGAGGTGAGAAAGCCGGGGGTCTATAACTTCCAGGAAAAGACCACGCTGCTCCAGGGGATCGCCACGGCTGGTGGGCTCGGTGACTTTGCCAAAGGAACCGTGATTTTGCACCGGATCGGCAAAGCGGGGACGATCGATAAGTTTATCTCCGAATACAGCAAGATTTTGAACGGTGAAAATCGTCTGGATGGTTTTGTACTAGAGCGAGGCGATGTGATTCACGTCTATTGAGGAGCCGCCGATGTTTGCCAGTCTACTCATGCTTTCCATCATCGTCATTATGCTCGTGCCCGGCATCATCATGGGTATCACCCGCACGATTTTCTCGCCCGCATCGCTGATCAAAGTCCTGGCCGCGCAGACCATCCTATTTATCTGCATCAGCTATGTCTGCAAGATATTTCCTTGGATTATCGATCCGCGCTTTAGCTTTTGACCCTCAAAGCGAAAGGGCTATTTGCGTCTACAAAAAGCTCAGCCTTTTTATTTCACCGGTGAAGGTTTAATCAAAGCAAAATCTTGGGCGACAAAGCTATCGAAAGGACTGCCCGCCCTTCGGTGTCCAAGGGGCCTCCGCTTGCCTTCCAGACGAAAAGACCTTTTCTTGCACCATTCTTTTATTTCTTTGCATTGGAAGGCAGGGATCGTCCGATCACTCGGATTCTGCCGCGAGATCAGGTTCCCCCAATTCCTCTTTTTGCCGCCAAGCCCAAGGCTTAGTGTTCAAAAAAAGGCGCGGAGAGGCGCCAAAAATCAAGGCTAAAGCGCTGTTCTCACAGACCTTAAGTCAGCTCTTTAAAATGTTCTCAAGTTAAGCCCGTCCCCGCCGTTACTCTCTTTTGATCATACTGATTCTAAAGCTTGAACGCTTCGAGAGGGAAGCACAGGCGGGGAGCAAAGGCGCATGCATCATACCAAGAGTAAGAGAGGACATCGCGATCTGAAACGAGCGGCCCTGAGTCTCGCCTTTGGGTTGAGCTTGGGCGCTTGTTCGGAGTCCAGCGTGACCTCAACCCGCGGTAAAGCGCAATCGACTCGCCTGGCTCAGAGTGCGAGCACGACAGACACGAAATCAGTGTCTAGCTACGATCCCAATTCGACCACGGAAACCTATATCACCGGTCCGAACGGATCGCTCAAAGGTTCGTCGGTGACTCTCCCTCCGGGTGCACTCGCTATCTCCGTCGACCTCGTGATGGAAGAATCGGTGCCGCTCGGCGATACCTCCATGATGTCGAGCCTTAATATCAATTCCAACGTCAAGGTCACCCCCGTCGGGAGTGGTTTGATCGTTCGACCCTCTGAAGCAGCGGATCTCACAGGGCGTTTGACGATCTCTCTGCCGATCGGCGGGGCGAGCTTGCGGCTGTCCGAAGACGGCTCTCTCTTGCTGCAAGGCGCTAAGACATACGCGGTTTTTTATAAGCAGTATTTCAGCGGTTCTCTGCAAGATGGGGTCATTCCCACTAAAGATCTCCGCCTCGGTGAAAACAAGACGATTCAGTTCGAAGGGTTTTTTGGCGTCTATTGGCTCGCCGAAGTCAGCACTCCCATCGAAGAGAGAATAGAAGTTGCCACCGAAGAGCCTATCGTCAACGTGCAAAACGTGGCCGTTATCAAAAGCACGGGGATCGTCCCCGAAAAAGAAGTGAAGACGAAGACTGATGTACCGCCGGTGAGCTGGAACGAAACCCTTATTTCTTTAGACACAACGACGCGGACAGTCAAACTCAGTTCCTCTAGCAAAGACGGTCAGAGCCTGAAAGATTGCAAGGCGGACCTTTATGCAAGCCTTGCCGATAGCGGTGGTCTAGCCATCGCCGCCGGGGATAAGCCTGAGATCAGTTACACCTACACCGATGGCAAGGCCCGCCGTATTATCGGGCGCTTTCGTTGCAGCGATGACATCGGACGCCAGACGATGTCTCCTTGGTCGGTTGCCGTCGAACTCCCGGCGCTGCCTGACGCGGCACCTAAGGCGACCTACGATGGGAATAACTTTTTCGCGATCCGTACGGAAATCCAGAGCCGTGAGACTCTCCGCCTCGTGGTGAGTCCCGACTTGGTGGCCGCTTTCCCTAGCTATCGCATCGTCAATGATACGGAAGGATCTACGCTCTTTGATCTTCTCACCGGAGCAAGTGGGTTCGCCAGCAAGGTGGCGATGACAGATGGCAGCGTTCAGATTCGTATGCCCGCTTCGGCGCTGGGCCAGCTGCAGCAGATGGCCTACGGGGTGAACACACTGAGCATACGCGATAAGGATAATCAGACTCTCGTCGCTATCGCAGTGAGCGTTCACGATTTTCCCATCTTCGATAATTTGGTGACGACTTCTTTTGTGCAGAATATACAGCAAGACGGGAATGGCTTTCAGGGCTGGACGAGTGTTTTAGCGCAGCCTGTCGTCGTCGATAGCGGCGCGGGCAAGACTAAGCTGTCTAACGGCATACTCAACATTATTAATCCTTGAGAGGGACATACAGTGAACAGCCTATCAAAAAGCAAAATTTTAAATCGATCGGCCTTACCGCTGCTCGCGTACTCCCTGCTCGGGCTCTTAGCGCTCGCTCCGCAGCTCCAGGCCTTGCCCTATGAGATTTCCTACC